>DATBEI010000028.1:0-80689 GCA_036269595.1 Candidatus Sulfotelmatobacter sp. | reverse complement strand
CCTCCTCACGATGCGTTCACCTCCGCTGAAGCGCTGAGCGTGGGATTCGCCGTATCTCCGACCAGCCATCCGTCGCGCAACTGAATCGTGCGGCTCCCATAACTCGCATTTGTCTCGGAGTGCGTGACCTGCACGATGGTGGTGCCTTGCTGGTTCAGCCCACGAAAAAGTTCCATAATCTCCTTGGCTTGGCCAGAATGAAGATTGCCGGTCGGCTCGTCTGCCAGCAACAGCGGCGGCTTGTGAATGACGGCGCGCGCGACCCCCACCAACTGCTGCTGGCCTCCTGACAACTGGCTGGGATACAAATCTTTTTTGGCGACAATTTGGAATCGATCCAAAGTATCGGCCACCAGGCTCTGGCGCTCGCCGCGCGGGATGTCTTTGTAGGAGAGCGGCAGATCGATGTTTTCCTGCACGGTGAGGTCGTCGAGCAGGTGATAACTCTGGAAGACCATCCCAATGTTTCGCTTAGCGATATCGGCGCGCTGCTTGCGCTTCATCTGATGAACTGCATCTTCCCGAAACCAGTACTCTCCCTGCCAGGCATCGTCGAGCAGCGCAAGAACATTTAATAACGAAGACTTCCCAGCCCCCGACGGACCCATGATGGTGATGAATTCGCCTTCGCGAATGTCAAGATTGACGCGGCGGAGCACCCAGGTTTGCGCCACTCCGGCTTTGTAGCTGCGTTCGATATTTCTCAGTTGAATCATCTTTACTCCGGTTGTCGGGCATTCCTCTCACTCGTAGCGTAACGCCGCCATCGGATCGATTTTGGCGGCGCGACGCGCAGGAATGAATCCTGCGACGGCAGCGACGATTCCCAGCAGAATGATGACTGCGATCAAAGACAACGGGTCAGAGCTCTTCAATCCGAACAGGAAGCTGTGCAGAAGGCGGGTGCTGGCCAGCGCCAAAGGAATTCCAGCGGCAAGCCCGATGGCCACCAGCAGCATGCTCTCGCGAAGCACCAGTTGCAGCACATCGCCCGGCCGCGCACCGAGCGCCATGCGCACGCCAATTTCGCGCGTCCGCCCCGCAACCGTGTAGGACATGACGCCGTAGAGCCCGACACAGGCGAGGAGCAGGGCAAGCACGCCAAAGAACGTTGAGAGTTTGGCCAAAGCGATCTGGTCGCCGGCGCTTCCATTGACTAAGTGGTCGAGCGTTTCGATAAACCCCACGGGCAATTGGGGATCTGCGCCCTTAATTTGCGCCAGCAAGTTCGCGGTGGCGCTGGACGGCATGCCGCTGACCTGCGCCTCCATCACGATTTGACTGGGGTCCAGCACTTGCTGGAAAGCAAGGTACAAACGCGGCTTCACCTCTTCGCGGATTGCGTCACCGTGATCTTTCGCGTCGTGAGAGATGCCGACAATGGTGAGTGGCTTGTCCTTCCAATCCGGATCGTTGATGGTGAATTGCCGGCCAATTGGGTCTTGTCCCGCAAAGAAGTGCCTGACCAAAGCCTCATTCACCACGGCCACGCGAGTTGAAGTCGACGTGTCCTGAGCCTCGATGCCCCGTCCTCTGAGAATTGGAATTCCGACGACGGAGAAGTAATCGGGTCCGACGAAGTCTTCATTCGCCTCTTCATCGCGGTCATTGGCGGCGGTGAAGCCGGGCACGGTAATGCCGTCAGAAGATTCACTGCCGGCAAACAATCCATTCTTGGAGTAGGTAACCCCGCGCACGCCGGGCGCGGAAGAAAGGCGTGTTACAAGCTGCTGGGCCAGCAGCTTCATGCGGTCATTAGTGTAGCCCGACGCCGTGGGATCCAGACGCGCAATGACCAAGTGAGTGCGATCGTAACCAAAACTCTGCGTCATTAATTTTTGCAGGCTGCGTACCAGCAATCCCGCTGCAAAAAGCACCAACAAGGAGAGCGCGACTTGCGCTGTTATCAATCCCTTGCCCCAGGTGAAGCGGGCGCCGGCCTCCGGAGTTGAGCGGGCCGCGTTCTTCAGCGCGGGAGCCACTCGCACTTTCAGAGTCTGCAACGCAGGCACGAAGCCGAAGACGATTCCAGTCAGCAAGGAGACTACGATCGTAAACGCGAGCACGCGCCAGTCGGGAGCGAGTGACAGCGTGGTTCCAGATCCCAGCAACTGGACCAGCAACCGCACGCCCCAGATCGCGAGGAGCGAACCGGCAAACCCGCCCAGTAGCCCCAATAGCACGCTCTCGGTAAGCAGTTGTTGCAGCAGGCGGCGCTGGTTGGCGCCGATGGCTAAGCGGACGGCAATCTCGCGACTGCGGCTGGCAGCACGGGCTAGCAGCAGGTTGGCAACGTTCACACAGGCAATCAGCAGGACCAGGCCTACAATGCCCATTAGCAGCAGCAACGGAATCCTGTAGTCGCTGCGCAGCTCGGAAATTCCGCCGCCGCCTGCGACTACCTTGATCTGCGCGTTGCGAATGGAATTGCGGTCCTCGGGCGTAAGGCCCGCCCCATAATCTCCCTTCAGCGCCTGCTGAAAGACCAGGTTCAGATTGGCTTGAGCCTGCGCAGCGGTCACGTTCGGATTCAAGCGCCCGATCAGCGAGAGCCAGGAAGTATTTCTTACGTTGCGCCAGTGGCGTCCGCGAACAATCTGGGGCTGCATGCTCAGGGGAACAAAGAAAGCCATGCGTTCGCCCACAACATCGCCGTCGAAACCGAGAGGCGCTACGCCCACGACAGTGAAGGGAAACCCGTTCAGGCGAATATCCTTGCCAATGATGGTGGGTGAGAGCGCGAACTTGCGCCTCCAATATTCGTAACCGAGGACGACGACCGGGTTGGCGCTTTCAGTCGTATCATCCGCGTCGGAGAAGACACGTCCGGCGGCTGGCTCGACGCCCAGCACTGCAAAATAATTCCCGCTTACCATGCGCCCGGTAATCTTCTCGTCCGGGAGTTGACCCTGTCCGGCATCGACCTCAATGTGATGATCGCTGGCCGCGGCGCTGAGTCCGGAGAAAACCGAATTCCGGTCGCGGAATTCCTTGTATAGAGGATAAGAAAAGAGCTCCGTGCTGGGGGTTCCATTATGGCGACTGTTGGCCTGTGCCGGATCGCCCACCACGACCAATTGCTGCGGATCGCGCACCGGCAACATCTTCAGCAAGAGTCCGTTCACGACCGTGAAGATGGCAGTGTTCGCGCCGATTCCGAGGGCCAGCGTGATCACGGCCACTGCGGTGAAGCCTGGGCTCTTGCGCAATTGCCGCGCCGCGAAAATGAGATCGTGGAAAATTCCATTCATGTGAATCGCCTCACTCGTAGCGCAGCGCCACCATGGGGTCGACCTTGGTCGCGCGATAGGCCGGAATGATGCTGGCCAAAAGTGCGATCGCCGCCAGCAAAATTATTACCGCCAGAAATGTGAGGGGATCAGATGGCTTCACCTCGAAGATGAGGCTCGACACAATGCGCCCCATCGCGAGCGCGCCGGCGGTTCCAATCAATACGCCCAGCAAGACCGGCTTCATTCCCTCGAAGACGACCATGCGCAACACGTCGCGCAGCTGCGCTCCCAGCGCCAGCCGAATTCCGATTTCGCGCACGCTGCGTTTCACGCTGTAGGACAGCACGCTGTATATGCCTACTGCAGCAAGCAGCAAAGCAAGTCCGGCGAATGCACCCAGCAATAGCATGTTGAATCGCTGCTGCGTCAGCGAATTCGCGACCATGTCGTCCATAGTGAGAATGTTGCGCAAGGGCATCTCGCGATCCACAGTGTGCACGGCATTCGACACGGCGGAGACCAACCCCGCCGGACTGGAGGTTGAACGCACGACCAGCGTCATGGGAAACGACGACCATCCGCCATTCGCCGGAGCAGAAACCTGATTCAGCGGAAAGTAGAGAGTTGCACTGGGGCGAGTTTGATCGAGCCCGTCGAGTTTCACGTCGCCGACGATCCCGACTACTTCGCGCACGGAATCGGGGAAAAAAGTCATGGTGAGGCGTTTGCCCAGGGCGTCTTCTCCGGGCCAGAACTGCCGCGCCATCGATTCGCTGATCAGCACGGCCGATGGCCTTCCGGCGATATCGGTATCGTTCACGTCGCGGCCCCGCAGGATCGGAATGCGCATCGCGCTTATGTATCCGGGGCTGATCAGGCGCACGTCAACTTCCGGCTGCTCCGACATGGGCAATGTAGGACGTCCCTCGATTGCGATGGGCTGATGCGAGCCACCATTGTCCAGAGGGATGTCATCAATCACGCCGGCAGCTTCCACACCGGGCAAGGGTCTTACGCGCTGCAGCACCTGGTCGAAGAAAGCGATCTGCTGTGCAGGCTGGGGAAATTTCGCGCGGGAGACCATCGCGTTCATGGTCAGAACGCCGTGCGAGTCGAATCCGGGGTTCACTCCATGAAGCCGCTGAAAACTGCGGATCATCAAGCCCGCGCCCACCAGCAGGATGAGTGAGAGCGCGACCTCGGACACGACCAGAATGCTCCTGGTGCGGTAGCCGCTTGAATCGGCGTCGGTGCGTCCGAGACCTTGTTTCAGCGACTCGCTGACATCCGCCCGGGTCAAACGCACAGCAGGAAGAACTCCCGCCAATATCCCCGCACCCAGGGAAATCGCGGCCGTAAATGCAAGGACCTCACCGTCCAGACCAACGGCAATCGAGTGCGGGAGTTTATCGGCGAGAAACGCCGTGATCAGGCGAATCCCGACATGAGCCCAACTCAGGCCCAGCGCTGCACCCGCAAGCGCGAGCAAGATGGACTCGGTGAGAATCTGCCGCAGCACGCGAGTCGAACTCGCGCCCAATGCGGTGCGAATCGCGATTTCCTTCTGGCGACCAAAAGTTCTGGCCAGTGCCAGGTTGGCCACATTGACGCTCGCGATCAGAAGAACGAACGCCACTGCGCCGAGTAGTACGAGCAGCGCCGGACGCACATCGCTGACCATGTCTTCGTGCAGCGGCACAACCACTGCGCCCCATCCTTTGTCGTCTTCCGGATACTGCTGTTCGAGCCGACTGGAGATCGTGTTCATCTCCGCCTGTGCTTCCTTCAAACTGACGGCAGGTTTGAGGCGGGCAATGACCACCGAATGATGCTCTCCCCGAACGGCCTTTTCTTTGTCAGTCCAGGCCATGGGCGTCCACATCTGCGCGAAGTCGGGAAACTGAAAATTCGCGGGCATGACCCCGGCCACTAGATAGCTCTGGCCATCCATTTGGATGTTGTGTCCAACGATCTCGGGATTCGATCCAAAATGCTCTTGCCAGAAGCTGTGACTGAGCACGACCACATTGGAATGCCCCGGTTGATCCTCTTCCGGCAGAAAGACACGACCGATCGCCGGCCGCACGCCCAAGGTAGAGAAGAAGCCGGAGGTTGCCGAGCACGCGTCTACTTGTTCGGGTTTGTCGCTACCAGTCAGGGTGAACCCGTGGTATCCGTAAATTGCCATCGCGTCAAAGACGTGATTCTGGCTTTCCCAGTCCAGGTAGTTCGCCGCGGAGACCGAGAAAGTTGTCATACCTGGGAAACTTGCCGGTGGTGGAACATGCCACACTCTCACCAATCGACTGGCATTGGGGAAGGCCAGCGGCCGCAGCAGGACTCCATTCACCACGCTGAAGATCGCGGTGTTGGCGCCGATGCCCAACGCCAGCGTGACCACCGCAACCGCAGTAAAGCCCAGGCTCTTGCGCAACTGGCGCAGCGCAAAGCGAACGTCCTGCAAGAGGCCATTCATACCTGCGCATCCTGCATGAGTTTGTGGAGTTCTTCTTCGGCGACCACTTTGCCATCGAAGAGATGGACCTCACGCTGCGCGTGTTTGGCAAAGCGCGGATCGTGCGTCACCATGCAAATGGTTGCGCCCTCGCGATGCAGGTCTGCCAGAAGTTCCATCACGGCTTCGCCGTTGCGTGAATCCAAGTTTCCCGTGGGTTCGTCCGCGAGCAGGATCGACGGTTTGCCGGCGAGCGCTCGAGCCACGGCCACGCGCTGCTGCTGACCTCCGGAGAGTTGCGAGGGGTAGTGACGGAGCCGGTGCGCCATGCCGACGCGCTCCAGCGCTTCCATGACGCGCTGCTTGCGGTCCGCCGTGGGCATTCTTTGCCGGTAGGTCAAGGGCAGTTCGACGTTCTCGTAGACGGTGAGGTCGCCGATCAAGTTAAAACTCTGAAAAATGAAACCAATTTCCTGGTTGCGAATGCGCGCCCGCTCGGCGAAATCCAGATTCTCGACCGGCTTGTGATTCAGCTGATAGCGCCCGGCCGTGGGCGTATCGAGCAATCCGATGATGGAAAGCAGGGTCGACTTTCCGCAGCCGGACGGCCCCGACATGGCCACATACTCGCCCTTGGCAATGGAAAGGTGTATGCCCGAGAGCGCGTGTGTCTCAATTTCGTCGGTATAAAAAACTTTGGTGAGGTCTGCAATGTGGATCAGAGGTTGGTTCGCTTCTGTCATGTGAGCTTTGCCTCGATTTCTGAAATCTATTTTTTAATCTTGGAGTCGAATGCGATCCGTGTTATCCCAGCGCGACATGTCGGAAAGCACAACCTTGTCGCCTTCGTGCAAACCCTCCACAATCTGGATCGAGTTCACTGATGCCCGCCCGACTTTGACGGGAACTCGCACGGCTTCGTGCCCATCGGGACCCAGCCTGAAAAGGCTGATCGTGCTGTTCTCCTGCCCGAACGCCGGGCGTCCCACATACAAAATATTGTCCAATCGTTCCAGGTCGACGGTTCCGTCCACACTCAGGTCGGGCCGCGCGCCCTTGGGCAGTTCGCCTGTGAGTTTGACGTCGACCGTGACCGTTCCGTTTTGTACGGCGGGATCAACTCGCATGACCTCGCCGGAAATCACGCCATTATGCGTGTCAACCGAAGCTGGTTCGCCGATTTGTACGTCCCGCGCCTGAGTCTCGGGCACCTTCAATTCCGCCATAAGATGATTCGGTTGCACTACCTTGGCCAGCATGGTGCCCGGAAGAACATGCTGCCCTACCTGCAGGGGCAGATCCACCAGCACGCCGTCAATGCCGGCGCGAACCCTCAAAGCGTTCAGCTGTTTCTTTTTCAGTTGAGCGAGGACGCGCATTTGTTCGACCTTAGCTTGCTGCTCGGCCAGCTGCGAATCGATCGCCTTTTGCGTGCTGGTCAGCCGCTCGCCTTCCAGACCGTTGCGAGTAGTGAGTTCGTCGGACTTGCCCTTTGAGGCCTTGTAGGCGAGGCCCGAGATTACGCCCAGATCATAGAGCGCCTTGTCCGTCTGTGATTGCAGCTGCGCCTGCGCATAATCCGCTTGAACGGTGGCGGCGCCCGCCTTCTGGTTCATCAGATTGCTTTCTAAGGTCATGCGCTGGCTCTGATACTCGGCCTCGGCGGCCTTGAATTGGAGATCGGCATCAATCGACGCCTGTTCGACTTGAGGATTGCTCATTTCCAGGAGCACGGTGTCAGCCTTGACCAGCGATCCCGGAAGCATACGAATGCGCACCACCGTTGCTTCGGTCTCGGCGGGAATCTGCAGCACCGCCTCCTGCGAGGGAACTAAGGAGCCCACGCCACGTACCTGGCGCAACATCGAACCGCGCTTCACCGTATCGGTCCATACCGTGCCACTCTCAACCGTAGGCGCCGCAGGCCGCAGCCGGTACACGCCAATAGTCAATGCCGCGATCACCACCACGACCACAGCCGCAATAAGGATCTGCCGTTTACGTTTCTGTTGTTTGAACTCGGGACGTGCGATATCCATCGTAGAAAGTATTGGCAACTTCTCCGCCACTCTCATTCCAAAGGCAAGTTCTTGAAATGGAATGATTTGACTTCGTTCCGCGCGGCTTTGAACAAATGGGAATTGTCCGCTCCGGGATTCAGTTGTCCATGATTGGACAGTTTTCAAAGGAAAAAGAAAGCGAAAAATCCGACGCAGTTCTGAAACGATCTACGCAAACTCCGCACTATCCCAATAAGTGGAGGACATCGCGGTAAGCAGCGATGGGCCACAGTTCAGGAACACAGCCCGGCAACCACTGGGATGGGTTCTCTAAGCGCCGGAGCCGATCCGGGGGGAAGCGGCTCCGGTGCTTTTGATCAAGATTTTTGCAAGGAACGGCGCAGGCCTTCAATCCGAGATCACAGGAGTTGGATCTTCCAGTGCAGAATACTCGGCCCACCACACCCACCGTTTGCCGCCGGAGTAATCACTCCGTCCTGAAACGTCCCGCCCTGTCTGCGCCAAACCCTGAAAACGGCAACGGTGGGCCACCTCCAGTGCTACACTTTGTGGCATTTCCCACAGCGCGGGGCCAAGTCTTGCAGTTCCAATCTTTTGACGAATCCTATCTCAGCCGCTTGCGGTCTGGAGATTTCCGTACGCAGGAAAATTTCTCCGCCTATTTCAGCGCGCTGATCAAAATCAAGCTGGGCTCGCGGCTGAAGTCTCCAGAAGCGGTTGAAGATGTGCGCCAGGAGACCTTCGCGCGATTCTTTGTCGCGTTGCGGGCGGGAAAGATCCTCCATCCCGAGCGCCTGGGACCGTATGTAAATTCGATTTGCAATAACGTTCTGTTGGAGCATTATCGTTCGTCGGCGCGGAGCAGTTCGCTCGACGATGAGGAAGAGAAGGACTTTCCGGCGCCGAATATCGATATGTTGGGGGCGCTCAGCGCGAAAGAGCGAGAGAAGAAAGTTCGGGAAATCCTGGAAAAGCTTTCGGAGCGGGACCGGCGCCTGCTGCGCGAGGTTTTCCTGGAAGAGCGGGATAAGGATGAGGTTTGCCGGGATTTTGGAGTCGATCGGGAGTATTTACGAGTGCTGTTACACCGGGCCAAGCAAGCATTTAAGTCATCGTATCTGAAGCATGCGGGAGACAATCCCCCAGATTTTGCTCCGGCTTAAGAGCGTGTTCAATGCTGCGACGCCCCATTTTTAGTGAGGGGGAAACAATCATGGACCACACAGCGGTGGTTCGAGACAAAATGACGGAGAGATATTTGCTCAACGAACTGGACCCCGCAACCAGAGACCAGTTCGAGGAGCACTATTTTGACTGCACGGAATGCGCGCGCGACATCAGTGCGGGAGCGCAATTTGTGGAGCACACCAAAGTGGTTCTGGCAGAGATCGCAGAACCGGAGCGCGCGCCAGCGCGGCGATCTGCGAGCCGCGGATGGCTTGCCTGGCTGCGCCCTGCGTTTGCCGCGCCTGCCTTGGCGCTTTTGCTGGCAATTGTCGGCTATCAGAATCTGGTCACTTACCCAAAGCTTCAATCCGAGCTCAACCAGCCACGCATTTTGCCCGCGGTCTCAGTGAACATTGGAACATGGGGAGTGGGTGGCACGCCCACGGCGGTCCCAGAGGGGAAAGGCCTGCTTCTGTTTGTGCGGATCCCTCCCGACGGCGCTTATGCGCGCTACACCGCCGACTTGTACGCTCCCGGCGGAAAGCTGGAGGGCTCTTTCAGCGTGGTGCCTGCGGCAGGGCAAGATCAATGGCCGGTCGCAATCCCGGCCGCCTCTCGCCAGACGGGCACATACACGATGGCGGTACATGGCATTACTGCCGCCGGAGAAACCAAGGACTTGGGCAACGCGTCGTTCGAATTGCAGATTCGGAATTAAAATTCACGAGTGAGTTCTAAACCCGATGGAGGTACACTATGCCGACTATGGCTGACACCGAAGCTCCCACCACCGTAAAGCCGTCGCATGATTATCACGCAGAAGCGCATGTACTGAGCGGACACGTGCAGCGGCCGATCAACCAGAAGATTGAACCGCAAGCGCCGCTTTCCTTGAATGACCGCCGGGGCGGCCACTTCACACGGCGCATCGAGGACTTCAGCGTCGAGGGATTGATTTCCTTCACTCGTGGTGAAACCCGGCTGTCAGGCGCGCGCAGCCTGAAAAACAATGGCTGGGTGACAATCTCCACGTCGATTCTCGAAGGCCTGAATGTTTTCGAAATCATCGGCGCAGACCGGCTAGTGACGCAAGTTTCCACCGATCACGCTTACGACAATGGCCACATCCCGCACGTTACATTTCTGGGCACGCAGTTCACCAATTTTCGCGTTGGAGGCTTCCCGGCCGCAGTCACGCTCACACTCGACATCTGCGGAGATGTGCCCGCAAAGGACCAGTCGTATTTTGAGGACGCGCAATTTCTGCGCAGGGTGAAGCAACAGACCGAGACAATCTTCAAAGCCAGCGGCCTTCCCAAAGATTTGAAGGATCAGTACGATAAGAAGCTCGCCTACGTTAACCAGCTCATCGGCGCTAAACCTGGCAGCCAAGCCGTACACGAGCCCATCACATGTTCCGTGGTCGAGAGCATCGGCAAGATTCCGATTCCCGGAGTGCAGCAGTTCGGGCACATTCTGGTGATCCCGGAGTTCGGCCATGTCGCGCTGGGCGAAGTCCAGGTGAGCGAGAAGAAGTACGAAGGCATCGAGAGGCCTTGCGTGTCGTTCGAACTGACGAGTATCAGGACGAAGATGGGCTGCGTGGGAGACGGGCCACTCTCTGCCGGGACGGTTACAGCAAACGGCGCTCACAAACCCTGAGGTCGGCGCTGCTGTTGGTTTCCGTGCTATGTTTCGGTTCGTGCAACCGGCAGTTCGGACCGCCAGAGGCAGCCTTCGAACGCGCCAATCAGGCGTTCGTCCGTGGCGACCTGCAGGCAAGCAAGGAAGAAGCGAGAAGCAGATACGAGAGATCTAAGAATTCAAATTCCTATTGGGCCTGGAAGTTTCGAATTCTGCAAGCGAAGGCCTCCCTGTGGCAAGGACTTTTCGGGGATGTGCCGACTCTTCTGAAGCCTGTCCCGCAGACTATCCACGCGGATCTTTCCATCCCAACCTTCGCGCTTCTGGGAGTAGCATATGCGCATCTGCAAGAATATTCCGACGCTGAACGTGCGCTAAATCAGGCATCCGCACTTTGTAATGGAAGTGCCGACACGAGTTGCGGAGAAGTTCTTCAAGCGCGAGGCCTTCTCGCCAGCGAACGAGGCAACTCCACCGTCGCTGCACAGTTCTACAAACTCGCCCTCTCTTTCGCGCGCGACCACCATGACACGTTTCTGGAGGCGACTGCGTTTCTGAATCTGGGCGCGGAGTCCCTCGCGCAGGCCCGATTTGATGAAGCATTGGATGAATCGCAAGCCGCGTATGAGGCAGCAAAGAGGATTAGCGCCGGAGTCGTCGAAACCGTCGCCCAAGGAAACATTGGCTGGGCTTGCTACCGCCTAGGCGATTCGGAGAAAGCCCTTCAGCTGTTTATTGCAGCGGAGAAGCGTGCCAGCGAACTTCAAGACTTCGTCGATCAGGGAGTGTGGCTGACAAACGCAGGATACGTATACATGGATGGGCACCAGTTGCCTCTCGCTGAGCGTTCCTTCCTGCGCGCACTCAAGCTTGAACAAACGGTCAACAGCAGAGAAAACATCTACAACAACTTGCGCGCGCTGGCGCGACTCGCCCTGCACTCGAACGATCCGAACAAAGCGCAGGATTATGCCGAGCAGGCTTTGAGCATTGCGCGCCAAAGCAGCAATCACTTGAACGAACTCTATCCGGAACTAGTCGAAGGCCAGGTTGCCACTCTGCACGGAGACGAAGCTACTGCCCGCGAAGTTCTCGATACTGTACAGCGCGACCCGGCCTGTCCGGGCTTTCTCAAGTGGGAGGCTCAACACTCGTTAGCGCGGCTCGATGAAGCTAATACGCACAACGATGCTGCTGACCGTGAGTATCGCGCGGCGCTCTCTACTTTCGAAGGCGCCCGGTCCACCGTGCGACACGGAGACTTTCAACTTTCCTTTCTAACCAACGGCGAGCGCATTTATGACGACTACATCGACTTTCTCGTCGCGCAAGGAAGACCTGACGAGGCTCTCCGTTGGGCCGATTACAGCCGGGCTCGAACTCTGTCCGAAGGGCTGGGATTGCTTTCGAAGCGAACGCCAAGTTCGGAGCATGCGGGGCCTCCGGCCTTGAATGCCGCTGAAATCTCTCGCCGGGCTCACAGCGTACTCTTTTTCTATTGGTTGGGAGAGAAGCAGTCCTATCTGTGGGCGATCACGCCGCTTAAAACCAGCCTGTTCACGCTGCCGCCTTCCGCACAAATCGAAGCCCTGATTCAACGGTATCGTCAGTCGCTGACTGGCCCGCAAGACGCTCTCGCATCTGAAGACGGACGCACTCTCTATCGCACGCTCATTGCGCCGGCAAAATCCCTGCTGGCGCGCAACGAAAAAGTGATCATCCTCCCCGACGGCGGCTTGAACAACCTGAACTTCGAAACGCTGGTGGTTGACCATCCCGCACCTCATTACTGGATTGAAGATGCCGACGTGGTGAATGCCAGTTCCCTGCGCGTGCTGGCTGCGTCTTTGCAACGCCAAAATATCCGCGAACAAGAGCATCCACGCAACCTGCTTTTGATTGGCAACAGCGTTGCTCCCAGCAAGGAATATCCGGAACTGCCTCGAGCGGGCGAACAGATGGCGAGCGTCGCCCGGCATTTCGGCGGTACGCAAGAACAGGTTTTTCAGCGAGAGCAGGCGACGCCCGCTGCTTACTTAAACAGTCATCCCGAAAAGTTTTCGCATATTCATTTTGTCGCGCACGGCACGGCCAGTCGTTTGAGCCCGCTCGACTCCGCGATAGTGCTTTCCAAAAGCGCGCTCGAACCTGACTCGTTCAAGCTCTACGCTAGAGATGTTCTTCAGCATCCCGTGCGCGCGGATCTGGTTACCATCTCCGCCTGCTACGGCGCCGGCTCGCGCGCCTATTCCGGAGAAGGCCTGGTCGGACTCGCCTGGGCGTTTTTGCGGGCGGGCGCCCACAATGTCATCGCCAGTCTCTGGGAAGTGACCGACGCATCGACCCAACAGCTGATGGACCGGTTCTACGACGAACTCGATCATGGAGCCAGTCCGCATCAGGCGTTGCGTGCGGCCAAATTGTCATTGCTGCACGGCAGAACCTTCAACAATCCATTTTATTGGGCGCCCTTTCAAATTTATGCGGGGTCGTAATCCACAGTCGCGCACAATTTGCGTGATAAACTTTTAGATCGTTTCGCCGATATGCCAGAGCGGCGTGTCGGGTCCTGTGCGGGACTTGCTTATTCTGGTCCAATAGTTGTTTGCGTGAATGGCCACGCGCCGTTGCCAACGCGGGCGCGCGGATTTCGAGTTGCACTATCGGGCAATCTAAGTGCTCGCCTTTATTTTTTTGGAGGACCAGAAACAAAAGCCGATGAGCGCACGAAGGCTGATCTTGTTCGTCCTGATCGCGGCGTCTGTGTTTTTCACTTCGCAATCCATCGCTCAAACACCCGACAGCCCACCCCCGGCTCCCACCGTTCAGATTTCGAAGAAGCGGCCGGAAAAACCGGATTTCAACCGCGATATTTATTACAAGAACAAGTGGGAGTTCTCCCTCGAGACTGGCTACCATCCGATCAATATTCCCTGGATCTACGACTTCGCCGTAGGGGACGGCTACACCATGACTCCCCTCAAGTACACGCTAGTCCCCGTGATTGCCTCCCTGCGCTGGCATGTGAACGATATCGGCGGCCCCTGGATTCTTCGCGGCAATTTTGATTTCACCTTCAGCGGATCTGTGACTTTCATTCCGCGCGGTCCGGAAACCCGCTATTTCGTCTTCATCTACGGCATCCGCCGCAATTTTGTCTACCGCAACTGGCGCATCGTCCCCTACTTCGACCAGCGAGGAGGCATTGGAACCATTGACGCCAAGGAACCCTTGGGGGTTGAGTTTGCCCAGGGTCAGGACATGACCTTCACCTATAACATTGGAGCCGGGGCGAGATACAACTTCAATCCTCGCTATTCCATCTCCGCTGGTATCAACTATATGCACATCTCGAATGGCTATCTATCGGAACCGAAGTACATCAATTACGGAATCAACGTCTACGGCCCGATGTTTGGAATCGATGTCCGATTGGGCAAACCCCATCATAGGTCTGGCGAATAGACAGTAGTTTGTGTACGTGGAATTTTTATGGTGGATTCAGTTATGAACAATTTGCGCCGGGTTTGCACGGTCGGCGAGGAGCGCGTGGCCGAATCAAAACCTGGGCAGTTTGGCGCTAGACCTTGCGCCAAATCTTCGCGCCTTCGACAGGCGCGGCGCGCGTGGGCGTTGACTACGGCGGTCGCAGGATTAACTCTGTTAACGGTCGGGTGCGGAACTCCCGCCACGCTTCACGTCATCGCTCCAGCCACAGCCGTCGCGGGTGTTCCCTTCACGATTACCGTGAGCGCGACAATTGGGACAAGCCCTGACACTGTGATCAACAGCCCCATCCAGTTGACGAGTTCCGATAGCACCGCGGTTATTTACCCGTCCTACTACGAATTTTCCGAGAGCGATGCAGGTTCCCACACATTTGTGAATGGCGTTACGTTCAAGACTCTAGGCAACCAGACGATCACTGCGACCGTGGTTGGTGCGCCGGCGCTCACCGCGACCGCGCACGTCGCGGTCACGGCACCAACTCCTTAATTCGCGGGCCGGTTCGGTCAATCCTTCAATCAAGTCAGGCCAACTAGCGCCGCATAGAACGTTCCTGCGGAGACGGAGAGACGAACGAAGAAGCGCGCCAGAGGCAGAAATCAGTAAGCGTTCTTGCTGTTGAAAATCCGGAGCAGCGTCATCGTAATAATCTGCAAATCGAAAGTCAGGCTCCAGTTGCGCAAGTAGTAGAGGTCGTACTCAACGCGTTTCGCGATCGACGTGTCCCCGCGCCAGCCGTTTACCTGGGCCCAACCGGTGATGCCCACCTTGAATGTGTGGCGGAAATTATAGCGATCGATTTCTTCCAGGAACCTCTCGACAAAATGAGCTCGTTCCGGTCGCGGACCAACGATGCTCATATCCCCTTTCAAAACATTCAAGAACTGGGGTAGCTCATCAAGATTGGTCTTGCGCAGGAACACACCAACCACCGTGCGCCGGGGATCGTTGGTGGAGGTCCAACGCGTATCCCCTTCCTCCCGGCTTCCCTGCCGCATGGTGCGAAACTTCAGCATGCGAAACACCCGGCCGTTCAGTCCGACCCGCTCTTGAACGAAGAATACCGGTCCGCGGCTGCTCGCTTTAATCGCGATTGCGATCAGCGTGGTAATCGGCAGGGTGAGCAGCACGACGAACAAAGAAAGGGCCACATCGAAGGCGCGCTTTTGAAACAGATAGGGCCCCGTTTCCGCCAGAGTCGGGCGCAGGTCGAGCATGTGAATCCCGCCCAGATCGATCAGGCGGTCTCGAATTCCAACGCCATCGCCCAAGTCGACGACCACGCGCGTCGGTACGCACAACTTCTCGAGTGCCGGGGCAATCTGTTGAACCTCGCTTAACCGCGCCGCCGGGAGGGCAATCACCACGTCGTTGATCGAGTTCCCGTTGGAGAAAATCGGAATTTGATCCAATTCGTAGACTGGACCTTCGACCGTGACCTCCTGTCCGGGCACACGCACAAATCCCACAACTTTGCAGGGAAGCACCTCTCCGTGAAGCAAAGAGGTAGCCACACGGCGCGCGAACCGGTCCGTGCCGACCATCAGAATTCGAACTTCATTTCTCCCGCTCTTCCGCAAGAATTCAAGAACCACCCGGAAAATGATGCGGGCCACTGTCGCCAACGCAAACAAGGCAATGGCACTGATTCCGACAACCAATCGGGAGTAGCTAGCTTGCCGGTACAGGAACCCGATCGCCATCACCACGGCGTAAGTGAAGGCCAATGCCTCCAACAATCGCCGGCTCTTTCCCCCGGGCGCGTACAGTTGTTCCACATTCCATAGTTCCGACTCTTCCGCGGCAATCGCCCAAACGATGGTGGTGAGCAGCACAATACCCCAGTAAGAGGGCAAACCTGAAGGCGCGGTTCCGAGGAAGAACAGGTTGAACCCGAAGCGAACTTTTACCGCGATGAAGTAGGAACAGGCGGGCAACAGCAAAGTCAAAATCTTCAGATAGAAACGGACATAGCTCAGGCGACTGCGGATCATACCAATCAACGTCTCCTAACCGAAACTCTGGTTCACTTAACTCCCCCTTAACCGACCGAACCGAATTTCAAAGCACTTCTTCGAACACTGCCATTCGATTCTGAAGGATCGGCGTTTACCATTGCGCTGCGCTCTCCGCGTGTTACGTAGTGGCTGCGGGAACGATGGCGCAGGTACGCAGGAGGGAAGTAGCAACCAGAGTCACATGACGCAACCGAGGAGTCTGTCATCGCCGTGGTAAATTCTGTTGCTGTATTTGTGGGCCTAATCTAATCGCCATATAGTTGTATGTCAATAGGAAAGCAAGGTATTCCAGCGATGACGATTCCCGATAGGGCACCGATTGAACGGCCACCTTGGCGTGACATTGGTCATTGCATTGAGGCAGTGACCTTTAGACTGAAACCTTGTGGGATACCCTGCGCGTTTCTCGCTGAAGGATATTGCTTTCTGCAGACTCCACAGGTCGGCCCATCGCTCGATGGCGCCGCGAAATCCCTTCGTATTTTCGCGTTTATTCCAAGGGAAGATTGCGAAGGCGATGCTGGGTTTTAAGCCGTGAGTATGGGTTTTAAGCCATTACCTTGTTGTCAGTGGGTCGTCGGCCAAAAACTGAATTGAAAAGACGCCGCTACATTGGACTGCCCTGTAGATGCTAACAAAGGAATCTGCCACCGTTCATATTGGACGTTGGCGGTAAAACGAAATCCGGGCCCGGCCATGATGTCGGCATTCACCGCAACGTCACTTTGGGTTCCACCCTGGGGTAGGTATTGACGGTCGATCTTTCTATGTCTTAGCTCAATGCCGATTTTTTTTCTGGGGCTGAGCCAGTAGTTGCTTCTTACGAGTTCGCCTTGAGCCGCCCGGCCAATCCAGGTTCCGATCAGGCGGCCACTATTGTTGTACCCGCTGATGTACTGGGCGTTGCTGTAAAAACAGTCCGCACAATAACCGTTGACCGGGCTGGTATAGCCTCCCTCGAGCCGGAGGTCCAGTTTGGGGATCGCAGGCAGCTTCGCGAAGTATAGTCCACCTTGCGAAACAGACTTTCGCATGTAGGGAATCGGAGAGATCTCATCTTCACTGAAAGCTTCGCCGTACGCCGTCAGCCAGTCCCGAAGTCCTGGAACCCTATAGGAGAAATCCGCGGTGGTTCGTCCATCCCCCAGCACGTCGCCATTTACATGCTTACCAAACGTGCTGTCGAGAAAAGTCTTGACCGTGAGCGGGTTTCCCGGCCCTCCGTAGACAGTCGTTTTCGACAGGGCAAATTCGAAATTCGGGGTGAACTTAAAGCTGATTTTCGCACCGCTCAGAAATGGCTGCGGATGTAGGTTTTTTCCATATTGTCCAACGGTCACGCTGGCGCGGGAACCGCTATAGGTTGTGCTCTGAAATTCAAGCCCGGTCATGTGGCCAATAAAGCCTTCGAAGCGGATATCGCCCAAATAACGCAATAACCAGGGCAATCGGAATGGGGCAACTCGGTCCACCGTGAACATGTTGTTGAGCGGCGGAATATTATCGGTGAGAACCATGGTCCCGCCCTCTGCCGGGCCCCACCACAAGCTGCGCCTGCCGTAGGAGATTTGCCAATTGGCAAAGTTCATGCCCACGTAACTGTCCAGCAACTGAAAACGGCTGATCGACGCCACCGGGAGGGCAGGGCTATTCGGCCAGGGATCAGCCTGGCTGTAGAAATTAAGCACTCCCTGCGAAGGTGCCGGCGCAGAAGGAGCGGACTGATATTCCCCGCGCAGGTAAATCACAAAAGGACCCTTTGCCGCCCAACCTGACGCTCCCGTCACGAAGTTAAAGCCCTTTTCGAACGGCCTGCCATAATCGTTCAGCACGGTCTGTCCGAAATGATAGTTGTCGGTCAATGGTGTGTTGGAGATTTCCAAACCTCGAGCGTAGGCCGATTCCAGTTGGACATCGGAATTGGAATCCCCCTCCATCAATCCCGATTCATGAGCGAACTCTCGCGATAGGTCACGGTAAAGTTTCTGGACTTCTTCCGGAGCCTCTGTATCCGGCTCACGCTGCGCGACTTCCGTTAAGACGCGGGCGCACTCCAGCCGAGTCCAAGGTCGCAACGTGAGGGAAGCTGTTTGGAGATATCCCAAGGCAGCCAGTCGCTCCATTGCCGGATAAATCCAGCTGTCCAGCGGAACATAGCTGGAACCGATATTTCGCGTCTTGCTTACCGAGTCGCCGGCCTCGCTCTGTTCTCCCTTGTTGAACGAGCCGTATCTCGCAACATCAGCGTCGCTATAGTGAGAACGAGAATTGAAAACCTGCCGTCCCATGTACCATCCCAGGGCGCTGGCTACAACCAAATCGGTTGCGAAGTGTTTTTGGCCCGCGAATCGGGCGGCACTTACACCTCCAGCCATGCCGTACGCCAGCACCTGGGTGAGAATGCCGGGATACTCATGGGCGATCACACTGGCAATTGCCCAACTTACCGCCGCGTGCGCGGAAGGAAACGAGTCTCCGCCGACAAAGAAACGTCCCGGGCTGGTGCCCACAAAAGGCCGTTCGCGTCCGGCCGCATACTTGAAAACCTCCACATCCGCGAACGCGCCAAGCGCGGCTTCACCGCTGAGAATGCCCGTTTCGCGTTTCTGGTCGTCTTTTTGAATGTGTCCCAGCAAAAATAGGCCGGCGCCGGCGCCAGCCAGCACAGCGACCCCGGCGTTGGAGGCGGTCACCGCCCGTGAGACGGTCGTCGGATTGGTGGGAACGTGTTTTTCAATGGTGTTGTCGCCCACCACCAGCATCCCCCCTGCCAGAACCAGCGGCACCGCCCACTCCCATTGCTTGTGGGACATGTGCAACGGGGCCAGCCAGAAATTCTTCTGATCCACGAAAAGGTTCTTCGGAAGAGACTTAAGGTCGACCGGGCCCGGCGTTAGAAATGCCGGCTGCGTCTGAACCTTCGGAGCCGGCGTGCCTGTATCGCTTTGCGCCTCAGTGGTTTGCGCCCATAGGGTGCTGGAGCCCACCACCAGCGTGAACAATAAGAATCCGCTTACAGCCAAGGTGCGAAAACGGCGAAAGGAAAAATGTAAGGGTCTTTTAGGCAGCCTCATCTTATCTGTCGATGTCTCACCCGAAATCGATGGTTGTACCATGCACTTATAGCGTCGCACCCCGGATGTTGGCGGCCCAGGATTTTTTTCTTTTATTATTCAGCGGAGTTCCGAATCATTAAAGCTAGCACAACCGGCCGGGTGACGACCAAAGTGGCGGCACGACAGACTCAGACTTGAAAGCCATTTTGAACGAGCCTGCTAGAATCCCGCCCGGCACAATGTCATAATAATCCTACAGTGGCAACTCACACCGAACCCTTCATCGACGCCGAACCGATGTCGAGCGAAGAAATCGCAACTGCGCCCCAGGCACAAACCGAAGTCTCTTTGCTCGATCTCACGGTGCTGCTGGTAGCAAACAAGCGCTTCATCTTCCGTTTCGTTTTAGGCGCCGCTCTATTGGCCGTGGTGGTTGCTCTCTTGCTGCCGGTGCGCTACGAGGCAAAGGTCATGCTGCTGCCACCGCAGCAGAATTCCTCGATAGCCTCCGCCTTGTTGGGGCAAATGGGAAATTTAGGGGGGTTAGGCTCTCTGGGTTCATTAGCCGGCGGATTGGGCATCAAAACGCCGGCGGATATGTACATCTCGATGCTGACCAGCCGTTCCGTCGAAGACGCCATGATCCGGCGCTTCGGCCTGATGTCTGAGTACAAGCTGAAAAAGATGTCTGAGGTGCGTAAAGAGTTCGAGCGCCGTACCACTGCAGTTGCCGGAACCAAGGACGGCATGATTCGCCTGACGGTTGAGGACGGCGATCCGAAGCGGGCTGCCGAAATGGCCAACGGCTATGTTGAGGAATTCCGCAAGCTGTCTGCAACCCTGGCCATCAGCGAAGCCGCTCGCCGTCGGCTGTTTTTTGAACGCGAATTGCAGCAAGCCAAAGAGGACCTGACCGCCTCTGAACAGGCGATGCAAAAAACACAACAGTCAACTGGTGTATTGCAGATCGACAGCCAGGCGCGCGCGCTGATCGAATCGGCAGCCATCTTGCGCGCGCAAGTCGTGGCCAAGGAAGTTCAAGTTGAAAGCATGAAGTCCTTCGCGGCCGACGACAATCCTGCTCTCCTCCTGGCGAAACAACAACTCGCGGCGCTCCAATCCCAACTCAATCAGATCGCGGGATCGCAACAGGATTCAGGGTCCGACATCGTCTTGTCGAAGGGCCGGGTGACGCAGGCGGGATTAGAATATCTTCGCCGCTTCCGTGACTTGAAATATAGGGAAAGCGTTTTCGAATTATTGGCGAAGGAGTTGGAAATCGCAAAGCTTGACGAAGCGCGCGAAGGCGAAATTGTGCAAGTCGTCGACGCTGCCGTTCCGCCTGACACAAAGTCCTCTCCCCACCGAACGCTGATTGTCCTGGGCGTGACGATTCTTGCTTTTTTTGTCGCCGTATTTTGGATCATTGTGCTCCGGGGTCTGCGCCGAACTTTTGATGTCCCTGAAAATCGGCAGCGCGTGCAGGCCATCAAACGATATTGGAAGGGAAAGCCAGAGACGGCTTAATTCAGGTTCTCGCATTTCAGCAGCTTTGCGTCGCCGCTCGCTGAAATGATCCCATGTCGGCACCTTTGTAACTCAAACTAAATCCTTTATTTCCACAGCCTTTTGATATACTTCCCCCATAATGCGTGCTCTGTTTTTGAATCCTCCATTTCACCCGCGTTTTTCGCGCGAGCAGCGTAGTCCTGCCGTCACTAAGAGTGGAACTCTCTATTACCCTAAGTGGCTGGCAACCGCCGCCGGAGTAGCGATCAAAAACGGGCACGACGTGGATTTGGTTGATTCTCCCGCCGCCGGATACACGGTGCAGTCGGTTATCGATCGAATCGCGGCCAAAAATATTGAGGCTGTAGTCTGCGACACTTCCACCCCCAGCATTCTCAACGACGTAAGCGTGATTGAGTCCTTGCTGGCTGCCAAGCCTTCTCTCCATGTGCTACTGGTTGGGCGTCATGTCTCGGCATTGCCGAAGGAAACGCTGGCCATGTCTACCTCGCTGGAAGCTGTAGCCATCCGCGAGTACGAATACACTGTGCGCGACTGGCTCGCAGCGAAGTCCTGCGGCGCCGAGCTTTCGACTGTCGATGGCCTGGCTTGGCGTCGAAAAGCGACAGGAGAGATCATCACCAATCCTCCGCGCCCAGCTATTGAAAATCTCGACGAATTGCCTTTCGTCTCCGAAGTCTACAAGCGCTTTCTGCATACGCCCGATTACTTCTACGGCCATTCGCTGTGGCCGCTGGTCGTGTTCGATACCAGCCGCGGATGTCCCTATCACTGCTCGTTCTGCGTTTATCCGCAGACGTTCAGCGGGCACCGCATGCGCTACCGTTCCGTGGGCAACGTGGCCGACGAGTTCGATTACGTTTCGCGCGAGATGCCCGAAATTAAAACCGTGATGCTGGAGGATGACACCTTCATCATCAGCAAGCCGCGCACCCTGGAGTTGGCGAAAGAGTTGATCCGCCGCGGCAACAAGTTGCCCTTCGACGCCAATTGCCGCGCTGACATTGGCGCAGAAACTGAACTGCTCTCCACCCTGCACAAGGCCGGGGCCCGCCTGTTCTGCGTGGGCTTCGAGAGCGGCGACGTGGAAGTCATCAATGGCATGAAGAAAAATAACGATGACCGTCGTGATGCGAAATATCACGAAGAGGCGCATCGTTTTGTCCGTCGTTGCCAGGAGTCCGGCATCATGGTGCACGGATGCTTCATGGTCGGAAATCTCAATGAAACGCCGGCCAGCATGGAGAAGACCCTGGATTTCGCGAAGAAACTGCAGCCTGATACCGCCCAGTTTTTCCCCATCATGGTTTATCCGGGCACGACCGCATATCAGGAAGCCAAAGATCGGAATTACATTCAAATTGAGGACTGGGGCGGCTGGCTCACAAAAGACGGCCTGCACAACAGCGTGGTCAACCTGCCCAATATCACTCATCAGCAGTTGGTGAGTTTCTGCGATCGCGCGCGGCGCAGCTTCTACCTCAGCCCTGCTTACCTGGTTTACAAACTGAAACAGTCGCTCACCGACCGCCGAGAGTTGCAGCGCAATCTGAAAGGTTTTGTTACCTTGTCGAAATATTTATTGCGCGGTAGCCAGCACGAGAAGTCCGCCATCCCCGATGGAACACCTGGCGCTCGCAAAGATAACGGTCTGACGCAAATCACCATGCATCAGCACGGCGACTGATTCCCGCTGCCAGAGTTCACTTCGCGTGCCAAGCAGCGGTCCTGCGAATACATTCTTCGAGTCCGATAGTTGGACGCAATCCCAGCAACTCGCGAGCACGATCCACACAGGGAACATATCGTGACGGAACGACTCCCGAAACAAGCTGTTGAGCCACGCGAATTTCCGTCTGCGGGTGCAGAGTCGCAGTGACGGTCTGCGCCAGTTCCAGAATACTTACATCATGCGCTGAGCCTACGTTGACGGGCACGAGCGCCGGCGCGCGAAACAATATCGTCCACAGCCACACCGCGAGATCAGCAGCATACAAATAAGATCGTCTAGCACTACCGTCGCCCTGAATCTGGATCGGCCTTCCGGCCAGCACATCTCCAATAAAGTTGCCAATGGCGAAGTGCCGGTCGAGAGGCAGATACGGACCGCAAAACGCCCAGCCGCGCGCAATCTTACAGTCGAGGCCGCCGCGCTGCTGGTAGATCGCGCAAAGCAGTTCGGCTACCCGTTTGCCTTCCGCGTAAACATTCGCTGGATTCAATGGATCGGGCGCTCCGCCATAAGTTTCCGGAACGTGAGTCAGTTCAGGCGGTTGTTTCCCATACACCGCGCCCGAACTCGTCAAAATAAATTTCTCTGTTCCTTGCGTGGCCGCGAACTCAAGTACCCGCTCGGTTCCCGCGATGATCGTCGAGAACAACTCCGTAGGCGTTTCCGCCGCCTGCTTTCCGCTGGTCTCAGTCGCGGCGTGAATCACGTATTTGTATTCGCCTGAAGGAAAGGAAAAGTTTCGCACATCGCCCGCATGAAGCTTTACCGCAGCGTCCGCGGCCAAGTGCGGGCATTTCTTGGCGAACGCTGCGGGATTGCGCGTCAAGATGGTGGCCTCGGCCTGCAAGCCGAGTTGCCCATTCGCATAACAGAAACTCTCCACCAGCCAGCACCCAAAAAAACCAGTTCCACCAGTCAGGAAAAGGCGTTGGCCGCGAACTTCTTCCCACAGCGGAGCCGTCTGCTCCAGGATCAGTTCCAAATCTTGCCGCGGGAGATGCTTCGCTGGGCTCATCGGTCTATTGAGGGTGAATGGGTCATCTTCAACCTGAACACGGGACGAAGTCTCGACCCTAACGCGTGCAGGCAGCAGATACGGTCCTGAATAATAACCGGCCGAAATTAGGCGCGGGGATGAAGCGTCTCACCATGTTTTCCACGGCGCTTGTCCGCTCGCCCATAATTCTTCCAGCCTCTGTTTATCGCGCACCGTGTCCATCGGCTGCCAAAAGCCGTGATGGAAATAGGCCTGCACTTGCTGCTTCGCAGTCAGGTTGTGCATCGCTTCCACTTCGAACATCGAGGAGTCATCGCGTATCTCAGCGAAGACAGCCGGGGAGAGAACGAAAAATCCTCCATTGATCCATCCGCCCTCGCCTTTGGGTTTCTCCTGAAACGCAGAGATAGTAGTTCCATCGATGCCTAATCCGCCAAATCGCGCCGGAGGTTGGACCGCGGTTACGGTTACACTCCGGCCGTGACCCTTATGAAAGGCGACGGCCGCCGAAATGTCGATATCGCTTACTCCATCCCCATAGGTCATGCAAAAAGGATCTTCATGCTCGAGATAGTTCGCAACTTTCTTGAGCCGTCCGCCAGTACCCGCATTATCGCCGGTATCGACCAGCGTGATGCGCCACGGCTCTGCCACGCTCTGATGAACCTGCATGCGGTTCTCTTTCATGTCGAAGGTGACGTCCGACATGTGCAGGAAATAGTTGGCGAAATATTCCTTGATGAGATAACCCTTGTATCCGCAGCAGATGATGAAGTCATTGATGCCGTGCTGCGAATACATTTTCAAAATGTGCCACAGGATCGGCCGCCCGCCAATCTCCACCATCGGCTTCGGACGCACGACGGTCTCTTCACTGAGACGCGTCCCGAGCCCACCCGCCAATATGACAGCTTTCATTTCAATCCTAGGGTGCTCAAAGCCTGTGCTACTGAGGCCCGGAACGATTCCGTTGCCAGGCCGTTCCATCCCATACAGTACACGGGCAGGTGCACGATTGGGTATGCTAACTTTGCGACCGCTGGAGTTGGCAAGAACTTTTGGTTCACTTACTTGATGGCGTTACCTTTGTGGTCCACACCTCAAAGTCTTGAGGGTCTGGGCGAATCGCGATCACCGCAGATATAATATTCGCTTGCGAGGGTACACCTTCATTGCGCATCTGCGTTAAGGTGTAGGTATCCAAAGGAGTTCTCATGAGTACAGTCCGGGTCGGCAGCCGACTGATTGGAGACGATCAGCCGTGCTTCATCATCGCGGAGATCGGCATTAACCACAACGGTGATATTGACCTTGCCAAAAGGCTTATCAGCGTAGCCCTGGCTGCCGGCTGCGACGCGGTTAAATTCCAGAAGCGCACGATCGACGTCGTTTACTCGGCGGAAGAACTGGCTAAGCCCCGCGAGAATCCCTTTGGCCCGACCAACGGCGACCTCAAGTATGGCCTCGAATTCGAGCAGGAAGAGTACGAGGAGATCAACGCCTTCTGCAAATCGATCAAGATGCTCTGGTTCGCCTCTCCTTGGGACGAGGCTTCCGTCGATTTTCTGGAGCAATTCGACGTTCCGATTCACAAGATCGCTTCTGCCTCGCTCACGGACGATAACTTACTGCGCCACGTCCGCGCCACAGGCAAGCCCATCATTCTCTCCACGGGCATGAGTACCTATGCCGAGATCGACCATGCGGTCGAAGTTCTGGGCAAGGATGATCTTGTGCTGATGCACGCGACCAGCACCTATCCGGCGTTTTATCCTGAGCTGAATCTGCGAGCCATCCCGACGATGGCCGAACGTTACGCCGTGCCCATCGGTTATTCCGGACATGAGACCGGAATCCCCACCAGCGTCTGCGCCGCTGTACTGGGAGCCTGCTGCGTGGAGCGCCACATTACGCTGGACCGTTCCCTGTGGGGATCCGATCACGCGGCCTCGCTGGAACCGAACGGCATCTCCCGACTGGTCCGCGATATCCGTCTGTGGGAGCAGTCAAAAGGCGACGGAATCAAGCGTGTCTACGAGCGCGAATTCCCCATCATCAAGAAACTTCGCCGCGTCGGCACAACGGTTTAACGGCATGGTCCCAGAAAATTCCGCAGCCGCTGGCCTGGCGAACATCAGGGCGGTGGCGCTTGATGTCGACGGCGTGCTTACCGACGGCGGACTCTGGTGGGGACCCGGCGACGAAGAGTGGAAACGCTTTTGCTTCGCCGACATCATGGGAGTTTCGTTAGCCCGCCGCGCCGGGCTGATCCTAGCCTTGATCTCCGGAGAGAATAGCCCGCTGGTGGATCGCTACGCCGAAAAAATGCACATTCGTCACGTGATCAAGGGCTGCCGCGATAAAGCTACGGCTCTGCGCGAATTTGCCGCGGACGCTCATGTGAACCTCACAGAAATCTGCTTCATGGGCGACGACGTGAACGATCTTGCGGCAATGGCAATTGCCGGCTTGTCTGCAGCTCCGGCGAATGCAGCAGCGGTGGTGCTGGCGCGCGCGAACTTTATTGCCAAAGCTGCCGGGGGGAATGGGGCGGTGCGCCAGTTAGTGGACGCGCTCATTGCCGCGCGAGGCCTTACCTCGCAGGAAGTCTTCATCCGGGAGTGAAGGCTTCAAAGTCAATGATATTTCCCGAATCCCACTTTCGATTGGACCCATGAAGCTTTCTGACTACGTTGTCCGTTTTGTCGCCGATCAAGGTGTGAAACACGTCTTCCTGGTTACCGGGGGCGGCGCCATGCACTTGAATCAGTCCCTCGGCTCCCATCCCGCGATCAAAGCGATTTGCAATTCGCACGAGCAGGCCAGCGCCATCTGCGCCGAGGGCTACGCGAAAGCCACCAATCATCTGGGTGTCTGCATGGTCACAACCGGGCCAGGCGGGACCAACGCCGTGACTGGCGTCGCCGGAGCGTGGCTGGATTCGACGCCGACGCTGTTTCTTTCCGGCCAGGTCAAGAGGCCGGATCGCATGTTCGATAAAGACGGTCGGCCGCTCGGCATGCGTCAACTTGGCGTGCAGGAAGTGGACATCGTCTCAATCGTCAAGCCGATCACGAAATATGCCGTCACGATTCTCGATCCCAACGACATTCGTTACCATCTGGAGAAAGCCGTCTATCTTGCTTTCCACGGCCGTCCCGGGCCGGTTTGGATCGATATCCCGCTCGATGTCCAGGCTTCTCCCATTGAGCCGTCGTTATTGCGAAGCTTTGATCCCGCGGAATTGGCAGTGGCTCCCAACGATGGGTCGCTCAAGAATGAAGTCACTCGCCTCATTCAAAAACTGAATCAGGCTCAACGCCCCCTGCTATTCGCCGGTAACGGCATACGACTGGCGCATGCTGAGAAAGAATTTGAACAGCTTCGGATGTTGCTTCGAATCCCGACAGTAGCGACTTGGTGCGCCGCCGATCTGGTTCCGAGTAATGATCCCCTATACGTTGGCCGACCCGGTTCGGTCGCGGCGCGCGGTGCGAACTTCGCCCTGCAGAATTCGGATTTCCTTCTAGCCATTGGCGTGCGGCTGGATTTTGCTATCACCGGCTATGCTCCGCAGAACCTGGCGCGCGGCGCGCATAAAGCCGTCGTGGACATCGACGAAGCCGAACTCAAAAAGCTTCACCCCCATGTGCAGCAGCCGATTCGCGCGGATGCAAAACAGTTTCTGGCGGAGCTTTGGAACCAAAAGGACTCGATTCGGCTCTCGGATCATTCTGCCTGGGATGCACGTTGCGCCGATTGGAAAACTCGCTATCCCGTGGTAACCGAAGAGCACCGCAAGCCCACAGGGCCCGTTTCGGTATTTCACCTTGCAGAAGTGATCGGCACCGAGGTCAAACCACAGGACAGACTTGTAGTTGGCAACTCTGGATCCGCCATTGAGATTTACCTGCTCGCTTTTCCTACGCTGCATTCTCAGCGGCTTTTCCACACAGCTGGTCTGGGAGCAATGGGCTATGCCATCCCGATGGCGATCGCCGTCGCGACTGCGAATCCAGGACGTGAGGTAATCGCCGTGGATGGCGATGGTGGATTTATGTTTAACATTCAAGAATTGGAAACCATCCGCCGCCTGCGGTTGCCGATTAAATTTTTTGTACTGAATAACGACGGCTACTCCTCGATTCGGGCATCGCAAAAGGCCTATTTTGGCGAAGCGACATTGGGGTCCGACAAAAGCAATGGCCTCACCATCCCAGACCTAACTCAAGTGGGAACGGCATTCGGTTTGAGTTCGACCACGATCAAAAACCAACAGAACCTTCGTGCCGATGTTCGCCGGATTCTCAACATGAAGGGGCCGGTCGTCTGCGATGTTAACGTGCTGCCAGATGAGGTGCGCGCGCCGCGTCTACAGTCTTATCAAAAACCGGATGGCTCATTCGTTTCGAAGCCTCTGGAAGATTTGTTCCCGTTTCTTCCGCGGGAAGAGTTTCTGGCAAACATGATCGTAGAACCTTTGCCTGAATAAGAAAGACTATGCAAACTGTGTTCGGAATCATGCAAGGGCGTTTGAGCCCGCCCGAAGACGGCCGTTTTCAATCTTTCCCGCGACGTTCCTGGCGTCAGGAACTGTTCCGCGCACGAGAAGTTGGGCTCAGCTACATCGAGTGGATTTATGACGATTACGGTGCGTCTGTCAACCCAATCGCGAGCAAAGAAGGCATGGCGGAATTAAACGCCCTGAAACACGAGACCAGGGTTAACACCCCCGCTGTTTGCGGGGACTGGTTTATGGACCATCCGGTGATACGTTGCTCCCGTGAAGAGCGGGTACAGCGCGAGCGCGTGCTCCATGATCTGCTTCGTTGGGGAAGGGAAATCGGGGCTTCGCGGGTGGTGCTCCCATTCGTGGATGCCTCATCGATTCACACCGAGGAGGAGAAGGGCATTGTCCTTGAGGTGCTCGAAAGAGCTCTCCCCATATCGGAAGAAGTAGGTGTCGAGATGCATCTGGAAGCGGATTTCGGTCCTGCGCAGTTCGCATCTTTTCTGGCGCGCATTCCACATCCGAGTGTCAAAGTAAATTACGATACTGGAAACAGCTCAGGTATCGGGTACATCGCCAGCGAAGAATTCGCGGCCTACGGCAATCGCATCGGCAGCATTCATATCAAAGATCGTCTGCGCTTGCGAGATGGAAAAGTGGCAACCAAACCACTGGGTGAAGGCAGCGCAGACTTTGATGATGTCTTCAGAAGTATTGGCAGGATCGGGTACACTGGCGGATTTACTCTGCAGGTAGCGCGGGGAAGGGATGGCGACGAGGTGAACTGGATTAAACAGCAGCTTGCCTTCCTCCGCCGCTACTGGGCCTAAAGAAATGGATCTTCAACTCACCGACCAGGTGGCATTTGTCGCCGGTTCCTCAAGAGGAATCGGCAAGGCTATCGCATCTATATTGCTCGGCGAAGGCTGCCGTGTATGCATCACAGGCCGCAATAGCGTCGCCCTCGAGGAAACAGCAAAAGCTTTGCGCGCAGAGTTCGGCGACAAGGTTTTTGGCATTCCAGGAGACTTGACTGACGGGGCCGTTATTGAAGACGCATTCGCCGCCGTTAACCGGAAATGGGGTGGTCCAGACATACTCATAGCTAATGTCGGTAGCGGCAAGGGCAAATCGGGCTGGCGCCAAGATAATGTCGAATGGGAGCGGCTGTTCAACCTGAATTTCTTCGCTAGCGTGCGTTTGGCACAAGCGGTGATTCCCTATCTGCAACCTCGCGGCGGGAGCATCTTGTTTATCGCTTCTATAGTTGCGATAGAGGCTTCCTCGGCTCCGCTACCTTATAGCGCTGCGAAGGCCGCGCTCCTTAACTACAGCAAGAACCTGTCGCGAAGTGTAGCCGCTGATGGAATTCGAGTAAACTGCCTTGCGCCCGGCAATGTGTTATTCGACGGAGGTTCATGGGACCACCATCTGAAAGAGCGTCGAGAGGAAGTTGAGCGTTACATCTCAACAGAAGTGCCACAGAAACGCTTTGCCGCGCCCGAGGAAATCGCGAAATTTGCTGCGTACCTGGTTTCCCCGAACTCAAACTTCGCCACTGGTGGATGTTACATCATGGATGGCGGCCAGACGCGGAGAGTTTGATGAAGGAACTGCTTCCATGACCGAAGCAAAAAGAAACCGTGTTGCGACGTTGTTCGATCTCCGCAACCGGGTAGCGATCATTACAGGCGGAGCAGGCCTCCTGGGCTACCATCATGGGGCCATTCTCGCATCGGCAGGGGCGCGCGTCGTATTGCTTGATCTCCCGGCGGCCAATCCCCAGGCCCGTGCAAGCCAACTAGAAGACGAGTATGGTTCGGAAACGCTCGGTCTCACAACCGATATCACTAGTGAGTCTTCGCTGGAGCACGCCCGAGCACAGATTCTTGGAAAATTTGGCCAGGTTGACATACTCATCAACAACGCAGCCAACAATCCAAAAGTCGAAGATGGAAACACCACATGGTCAAGGCTGGAGAATTTCCCACTTGACGTGTGGGAGGCCGACATCAGCGTCGGTCTGACCGGCGCGTTTCTCTGCTCTCGCCTCTTCGGCGCGGAAATGGCAAAGCGCAAGTCCGGAGTCATATTGAATGTGGCCTCAGATCTCGCATTGATCGCTCCCGACCAGCGCCTTTACCGCGTGGAAGGCCTTCCGGATGATCAGCAACCCGTCAAGCCGGTCACGTACTCGGTTGTAAAGACAGGGTTGCTCGGACTTACGCGCTATTTGGCAACCTACTGGAGTAGTTCGAACATCCGCGTCAACGCACTTTCTCCAGGAGGAGTTTTTAACTCCCAATCGGATATTTTTCTAAGCAGGGTTAAACATCTCATCCCGATGGAGCGCATGGCGAATCGGGATGAATACCAAGGAGCAGTTCTCTTCCTCTGCTCGGACGCCTCCTCGTACATGACCGGAGCCAATCTTGTTGTTGATGGAGGTCGTAGTTGCCTTTAGCCTCGGCTCAATTAAAGAGTTCTGAGCTATTTTCCGTATCCGGAAAGACGGTTGTGCTTACCGGGGCATCGGGCTTTTTGGGTCGAACTTTGGTTCGCACCATGTTGGCAAATGGAGCGCGCGTGGTTGCACTCGGGCGTTCCGAACGGCTGCTGAGGGAAGCGGAAGGATGGGTGGCGGAATTCAGCACAGGGAATGTTTCGGTTCACCGCGTCGATATGTACGACCTTCCCGCGCTCAGTCGAACCTTAGATCGTATCGTCGAGCAGGAGCGATCCATTGACGTGCTGGTCAACAATGCTCATGAACTAGGCCCGGACACTGGCTTCAATGTCCCTGAAGGTTCGCTGGAGGGTGCGACGCTGGACACATGGATGCGCAATCTGACCGGTGGCGTTTACTGGGCGGCGCTCACTACACAAAAGCTCGGAGCGAAGATGAAGCAACAGCGGGCAGGGAGCATCGTCAATATCTCGACGATGTATGCGCTCGTGGCACCCCGACCGCAACTTTACCAAGGCACGGAATTCATCAATCCACCGGGATACTCCGCATCAAAAGCGGCGCTGCTCAGTTTTACTCGATATGTTGCATCTTTTTGGGGACCACATGGCATTCGCGCAAATGCTATTCTGCCTGGACCGTTTTCCAATACCGAAGACTTTGCCGGAGTCAACGCAGTTCAGCAGGATAGCCCGTTTTTGGAGCGGCTACGAGGTTTTACATGCATTGGAAGAATCGGCAAGCCGCACGAACTGGCGGGGGCACTGCTGTTCTTGGCTTCCGATGCGTCCAGCTTTGTGACAGGACAAGCCATAGTCGTCGATGGCGGATGGACCGCAGTTTGAAGTAGAAGTAATGAGGCTTTCGCCATCCCGTTTTACCAGCTCTGGAGTTCTCGGAAGTTGGAGTTGGCTTCTTCCAACAATGACAGCGCCAGCATCCCGGTGAATGTCGATGACGTTCTGGGTTCCAGCCTCGTTTCTTAGCTCTTAGCTAAGCTCTGAGATTCTCGGCTGTTTCTCTGCCCTTTTAGCCTGCACTGGGCTATGAATCGAGTAATGGTCTCTGCCACGAAGTCGAGCATCGGCGGCGTCAGACCAGGGTACACGCCAACCCAAAATACATTGTTCATGACAAAGTCCGTGTTGCGCAGCTCTCCGGCCACGCGATACTCGAGTCCCTGGTAAGCAGGCTGGCGCAGCAGATTACCCCCGAACAGCAGGCGCGTACCGATCTTGTTCGCTTCCAGCGCACGCGTGAGATCCTCGCGCCGAAATGGCGCATTCTCGCGAACGCCGATGGGAAAGCCAAACCACGATGGGTCAGAGTGCGCCGTCGCTTCCGGCAATATCAAATACTCTTCCATGCCCGCTAACGCCGTCTTGAGGTGATGAAAGTTCGCCTTCCGCCGCGCGATAAACTCAGGCAGCTTCTTAATTTGCGATGCTCCCAGAGCTGCCTGCATATCTGTCGCCTTCAAGTTGTATCCGACATGCGAGTAAATGTACTTGTGATCGTAGCCGCACGGCAGCGAACCTAGCTGCCAGTCAAAACGCTTGCCACACGTATTGTCCTTGCCGGGTTCGCACCAGCAATCGCGACCCCAGTCGCGAAACGAGTCAATCAGCACCTGTAACGCCGGCTTATCGGTAAGCACGGCTCCGCCTTCTCCAGTGGTGATGTGGTGCGCGGGATAGAAACTCAGGGTTGCGATATCGCCAAAAGTACCGACGTTCCGCCCCTTGTACGTCGAGCCCAGCGCATCACAGCAGTCTTCAATCAGCCATAGGTTATGCTTTCGGACAAAGGCGCCGATTGCATCGAGATCAAAGACGTTTCCCAGCGTGTGGGCTAGGAACACGGCTTTTGTCCGATTGCTACGCGAGGCTTCAAGTTGGCGCACATCGATCTCATAGCTTGGAACGGTGACGTCCACAAACACCGGAACTAGATGATTCTGGAAAATCGGGTTCACGGTAGTCGGAAAACCCGCTGCGACCGTGATCACCTCATCGCCCGGGTTTAGTTTCCGGTCACCAAGTTTCGGCGACGTCAGAGAGCTGAGGGCGATGAGATTGGCGGAAGAGCCCGAGTTTACCAGTGACGCTGAACGGACTCCGACAAACCGCGCCAGATCCCGTTCGAAGGCTTCGCCGAACCGGCCGGTCGTAAACCAAGCGTCGAGAGCCGAGTCGACCACGGCACTCACGTCGGAAGCGTCGATCACCTTGCCGGACACAGGAACAGGCGTAACGCCCGGGACGAAATCCCCCGGGTGAGATGATTCCGACCAGTATTGCGCAGTTAGGTCGAGAATCTGCTTGCGTAGCTGGGCTGCGGTGTCCGACATCGGTTAGAGAGAGTATTCAAAATCATATCATTGGGCCCAGCGATGAAGATACTTGGCCCGTCGAGCGAATTGCGAACAGGCTTGTTGAAATGTAGGGCAATGGCGCCTCATGGATTCGCGATTCGCAACCCTCCGCGCATGAATCGAATATTCTGCGCCTGGACGGGAGCCAGGCTCGCCTTGAACTCGGATGGAAGCCGCGCCTCAGCCTCGAAGACGCGCTCGAATGGACGATGGCCTGGTACCCAGGCTTGGAAACGCGGCGAGGATATGGCGCAGGTCACATGGAGACAAATCGAAAGATACACCGAGCACAGCGCAGAGTACTAAGCGCGCTTTAGCCGATTATCCGGAATTGCATAGCAGACACCTTCCCAACAATCCTCCGCGTACCGGCGCAGGAACAAATTGTATTCAGGTTCGATCGACCGGATGATATTGGGAATCTGCCACAGGTGTTCACTGCGATGATAAGTGCAAACTGCAAGGATGGGGTGATGCCGTCGAAGTAAGTTACTGGCGCCGACAAGTGCCTTCGGTTCCGCTCCTTCGATGTCCATCTTGAGGTAAGTCGGGGCCAACGGCCACGAAAGATCATCCAACTTTCGACACTCCACGGAAATCGATTGCTCCCCACCCTCCACAATCTTCGATCCCATGGTCCCGGTGGAGGCAAAGGAGACAGTGCCGTTGTGGTCGCTCAGGGCATAAGGCAAGACGGTGACTTGGTCCGTCAATCCCATACTCTTTGCGGTGACGGGCAGGCGTTGCGCGTTTTGAGGGTCAGGCTCGACCGCGAAAATGTGGCGAAATTTGCTATTCCAATGGGAAGTGAAGCTTGGGAATATGTCTCCTTGAAAACTTCCGCAATCCACAAACACTTCATTTTCAGATGGCGTTATCAGGTCTAACGGAAAATACGTATCTTTCGGATCAAGTGGCCGCGGAAGAAAGTCGTCGTCCAGAAAGCAGCGCCATTCCAGTTGCTCGACGAGTTCTCGTCGCGACTCTTCGTCTGCCAGCGTCTCATGACACGCTCTGATCTCATCGGCATATACAGGCAGCTTATGCGGGAGTTCGATCCCAAAATTTGGAGTGAAAATCTCGCCATACTTCCAGAACAAAGCCGCCGGCGGCGCAACATATTTGCAGCCGAGCGACTTCAGTTGGCGGCGAACCGGAGAGCCGTTATAAATCGTAACTACGAAGCAAGCCGAGTCGCGATAGCGCTCCGCTGCCGTCGAGGGGGGAAGGACGGGTACGCCCCCGATTTCAGTTTCCCATAGACGTTCATTGTTGTCGGCAAAGGCAATGGGCCGAATACCCGCCTGTTCAAGGCCTGGAAGCACCAACCGGCCGAACGGCCCCGCTCCGAATAAGATAAGCCGGTCTTGGTATGGACCGGCAAACTTGGCAAAGGCATTCCTTTCGCGCTCGCGCGCAGCCTCGCGCGACTCCGAACGAATTCTATTCAGAACCTCGTCCAGTTGACTTGCTTTACTTGCGTTCGTCATTCGCTCTGTTTTCCTTGTGTGACTCCAGGCTATTCTGAAATCGAGGCAACCAGCGGTTCCGATCGGGAAAGTTCGCGTCGCATTGCGCGATTTTGCGCGCCAAGATTACGTTTTTACCTGAAATCCAACCTTATCTCCTGATAGCATCCCAGGTCAAGAATGCCAGTTCGTTCAGCAGATCGGAACAACTTCCCTGTGAAGGGCCGCTCTCGCTTTCCCGCTTGCATGGCTGGCTTCACGTCCGCAACGGTATAATTCTGTAACGCGACAGTCGAATGCAGCTAGGGCGGGCTAAAACCAGTTTATTTATCGAAGAGGAGATCTCTGCGACAAGGTCAGTTCACACGGTGGCCGTTCTTGCAGATTTCAGCCGCAGACATTCACTTCTATCCATTGCTGATCACCCAACTTCATCTACGGTCTATCGATTCGGATTCTCAACCGAGGCTTCGGAATGTCTAACGGCCTCCCTGAAATCGCTCCGCTTCCACTGAATTCATCTGCGTCCGAGCGTATCCGTCATTGGTTAGGAACCGTTCTTGGACTCGATCGAGCGATTGGATTCACCGTTCTTGCGCGTTTCTGGGGTAGTGCTGCCGGTCTCGTTACTGTCGCCTTGATCGCGCGATTTCTGTCCCCTGCCGAGCAAGGATATTACTACACGTTTGGCAGCCTGGTCGCTTTGCAAATCATTTTTGAGCTTGGCTTTTCCTTTGTGATCCTGCAACTGGCAAGTCACGAACGGGCCGCGCTCTCAATCTCCCACGATTATGAAATCGCGGGAAATCCGACTGCCCGTGCTCGCCTTGCCTCTGTAATTCAGAAGTCGGTGCGCTGGTATTCGGTGGCGGCGCTGCTCATGTTCGCAACGGTGCTTCCGCTCGGAGTTTATTTCTTTTCCACGCACGATCATGCGGGGCCAAAGGTGTCCTGGCTGGCCCCTTGGTGCCTTGATGCGCTGATGGCGGCGCTCAACTTCCAGCTTGATCCGCTTTTATCTTTTCTGGAAGGTTGCGGATATGTTCCGGAAGTGGCGCGTCTCCGCTTCATGCAGTCGGTAACTGGAAGTCTGCTGGCTTGGCTTGCCCTGATCCTCCACCACGGCCTTTTCGCGCCCTCGATGATGCTGTTCGGAATGGCACTGGCCTCGCTCGTTTGGCTGGCTGGCAAGCGCAAATTGTTGCTTGGATTACTGAGACATCAGGCCGGCCCCGACAGAATCAGTTGGGCAGCAGAAGTGTGGCCATTTCAGTGGAGAATCGCTGTGAGCTGGTTTTGTGGCTACTTCATATTCTGGATTTTTAACCCAGTTCTGTTTGCCTTCCGCGGTCCCGTGGAGGCGGGCCAGATGGGAATGTCGTTGAGCCTGGCAAATGCGATTCAGGCCATCGCAGTTTCCTGGGTGAGCACGAAATCTGCACCCTTCGGCACTCTGATCGCACGCAAGGAATTTGGGCGACTGGACCATGCATTTTTTCAGGCGCTCCGGCAAGCTGTTGGCGTGGCGATCGCAGGCGCTCTGGTCGCATGGCTGGGAGTCACTTACCTGAATTGGCAGCACATTCGCTTCGCCCAGCGCCTGCTCGACCCGATCTCCATCGCGATGTTGATGCTCACCATGATCACTAATGTCGCCATCTTTGCACAGGCCTATTATCTCCGCGCTCACAAGCACGAGGTGTTCCTCCTCAATTCGATCGTCGGAGCTGTGATCGTGACCGCATTCACTCTGATCTTTGGCCGCCTTTATGGTGCCAGAGGGATCGTAGTCAGCTGCGGCATCGGAAGTATCCCTGGACTAATTTGGTCAACATTCCTCTTTCAAAAGTACCGAAGGCTTTGGCATACCCCTTAAACTGCGCGTCAGGCTTCGCCAACAACAGGGTGAGGATACATCGGTTTGGTATGATGAAGGTTCTAGTACACACCCTACACTTGCGGGTTTTCGTGTAGAGCAAAACCGTCATCGCAGCGATTGTTAGCTTTTCCAATATGGCAGGCACAGAACCACTCCTTACCGTCGCAATTCCAACTTTCAATTGTGCACACTTTCTTCCCGATGCGATTGCGTCGGTTATGCGCCAGGGCTTGGACGATTTTGAGCTGTTGATTCTGGATAATGCCTCCGAAGATAACACTGAAGATGTCGTACGCTCCTTTGAGAATGCGCGAATTCGATACATTCGGAATCCTTCGAATCTGGGAGCTTGTGAAAACGGAAACCGCTGCTTGGCAAACTCCCGCGGACGCTACTTTAAAATGCTCTGCGCCGACGATGTATTGCTGGACGGAGTGTTGCGAAAGCAACTAAACATCTTGCAGACACAGCAGGACGTTGCCGTCGTCACTTGCGGCTACCTGGAAACTGACCCTGCTTTGAAGATCCAACGATCCTGGTCTGCGTTTCCCGGCTCCCATCCGGGGAGTCGAGTGATCAATTTCTGTCTCAGTAGAATGGCGAACGCTGTTGGCGGTCCGTCGAATATCATGGTGCGCCGGACCGCCGCCGACGGAATTATGGGAGACGCCAGTTATCGGTTGCTGGGAGACTTGAAGTTCAGTCTCCAGCTTCTGCAACGTGGTAGATACGTCAGTCTAAATGAACCGGGCTACCTGTACCGCAGGCATCCGAACGGCGATTTTGTAACCAACTGCACCGATGAACTGCATGTTCTCGAATATCTTCGACTGGTGAGCGAATTCAACTGGTGGAATCCGCTCAATTGTTTGTTGGCATCTCTCCGGGGCGGGAACGAAGGCAGGCGCGCCGTCAGAGAGCACTGGCGGGGGGCCTGTGCGCCGGCGCGGTTGGCAAGATCCCTCGAGGCATGTGCCGACTTTCTGTACAAACGCACTCTGCAACTCTTCGATGGGCGCAAGGCTGGTCCAGTCCAGAGTGCCGAAGATGCGTGAGAGTAGCGATTGCCTGATTTTACGATCACGATTTAGATACCTGGAGATTGGTAGAATTACCAGCTTGAATGTTGCATCTTTCTGAGTGCTGCACCAAGTCCTGAAACATGATGAGAAAATTAGGTCTGCTTGAATTGTTCATCGTTGTGCTTGCGGCTGGATGTTTTTCACAGTCCACCCTCAACGACCTTCTGGCTCAGAACCCGATGTCTTCGGGCATGAACGATACCTCGGGTCAGAACTCGACATCTCCCAATATCACGGTAGATTGCAGCGATCCCTCGCAGATCGGGAGCGCCGCCTGCAGCAGCAGCGCTCAACGCCAATCTCAAGATCAAAATCAATATCCGTATCCCTCTTCAACCTTTGGCCTGCCGCAGTTGGGTAGTCCTTTCGATACGAGCCAATATCCTGTTCGCAGCATTCCTCCCAACCCTTCGCAACTTCAACACCCCAAAATCCCGGTCTGGCCAGAAACAGAATTTCAGCAAATGGTTGCCGATTCCGTCGGACGGCCATTGCCGTTATTCGGCCAGTCCATGTTCGACCAGCCTCCCAGCACCTTTGCTCCCATGGATTTGTTGCAGGTTCCGGATGACTACATCATCGGCGCGGGCGACACCCTGCAAATCAGAGTCTGGGGCCAAATCACCGCTGACGTTCGCGCCTCCGTGGACCGCGCCGGCCAGATCTACATTCCACAAGTTGGGCCAATTTCCGTCGCAGGCGTTCATTACGGGGAACTGGAGCAGTACCTGAAAAATGTGGTTTCGAAGATATTTCGAAACTTCGATCTCACAGTCAGTGTCGGCCGCCTTCGCTCCATCCAGGTTCTAGTGCTCGGCAATGCCCGCTATCCCGGAACCTACACCATCAGTTCGCTGAGCACGCTGGTGAACGCCATTTTCGCCTCCGGCGGCCCCACTCCGCAGGGATCGCTGCGTCACATTCAGGTTCGCCGCGACGGGACAATCATTACAGACTTTGACTTCTACGATTTGTTAATTAAGGGCGACAAGTCGAAAGATGTGCGTTTGCAGCCGGGCGACGTTCTTTACATTCCTCACGTCGGCCCTTTGGTCGCAATCGCGGGCTCGGTCAATACGCCGGCGATCTATGAAATGAGGGACAGCTCCACTCTGCACGACTTGATTGAAGTTGCCGGCGACTTGAGCACCGTAGCGGACACCAGCAAAGTGCTGATTGATCGGTTCGTCGACCATCAGGCGAGGAAAACCCTGGAGTTTCCTTACGACGATCAAGCCAGAGCTTTGCACCTTGAAGATGGCGACATCGTTCGCATTTTTTCCATCATTCCGCGTTTCGAAGACACGGTGACCTTGCGTGGCAACGTCGCCAACCCCGGTCGCTATCCCTGGAAGCCAGGCATGCGGGTTCGTGATTTGATTCCCAACGCGCAAGCCTTGCTTACGCGCCGCTACTGGCGCAATCGCGCCGCCATCGTGAATGGCCGCTCAACCGAGTATCCGTTGCTGCCGGCGCCCGGTTCTCCGACACAGACGGCGAATCAGCCCGCTGGCCAGAGCACATCAGCTAATGCGAACGCAGCTACCACTCCCCCTTCGTTCAACGAAGTGCCCGAGGGAATGGGGTCGACAGCTGCCGCAGCGGCCGCAACTTCTCAAAACCAACAGAATGCGCAAGCGAATGCATCCTCGCCGACGGGCGAGGCTTCGCTCGCTTCCCGGCAAGGAGCTCAGACTACAAACGGGGCCTCCAATCCCAACACCGTTCGCGATGTCGCCGAAGACGTCCGGCGATATGCTCCTGAAATCAATTGGGATTACGCCATTATTCAGCGCGTCAATCCCCAGGATCTGACTTCCAAGCTGATCTGGATGAATCCCAGAAAGGCGATCCTGGAAGGGGACGAGCAAAGCAATTTGGAATTGCAACCCGGCGATATCGTGACAATTTTTTCTCAGCGCGACATCAGCGTTCCCCAGGCAGACCGCGCACAATATGTGATTGTCGAAGGCGAAGTAGAGCGGCCCGGCGTTTATAAACTTGAAACCAATGAAACCATTCGCTCGGTGTTGAATCGCGCGGGCGGCCTGACCCCGAACGCTTACGTATACGGGTCGCTGCTCACCCGCGAATCGGCGCGGATCGACCAGCAAAAAAGTCTCGATGAACTGGCCAGCAGCATGGAGGTGCAAATCCGCCAATCCGCGGTGTCGGCTGCGGCTTCCGCAAACGCCGGAGATTTAAATCAGATACTAGCAGCCCAGGAAGCGATCATCAGCCAACTCCGCAATACTCGCGCCAGCGGCCGCGTTGCGCTCCCGGTAAAACCCAGCGATAAAAGCATCAGCGATTTTCCGGACATGGTTATGGAAGACAGCGACCGCTTGGCCATTCCCCATACGCCGTCTACCGTCTCGGTCGTGGGCGATGTGTACAATCCCGGATCTTTCATCTTCACCAGGCCCAACAGCGCCGGTTCATATCTCGAGATTGCGGGTAAGGGAAAGCCTCAGTCTGACATGCATCACGCATTTGTCTTGCGCGCCAATGGGGTAGTGGTTGCCGCGAACAACGTAAACGGTCCTTTCAACGGGGCAAAGTTCAGCCGCCTGCGCCTTTATCCGGGTGATCAGATCGTCGTACCTTACAAGCTCCCGACCGGAGCTTGGATCCGCAGCCTGCAGACCTGGACCCAGATTTCCTCGCAGTTGGCTCTGACCGCTGCTGCCCTCGCGGTGCTGCAATAGTCATGAAACTCTTCGCCGTACGAAAGACTCTGTGGGCCTTCGCCAGCATCGCGTCACTGGCCCAGGGTGCTTCCAAACTGGCATGATCTACGCCGATCAGCGATGGATTGGGCCTCACGGCATTGGCCGCTTCGCCGGGCATGTGCTTCCGGGACTGGATTATCGACCAGTTCCACTGACGTCAAACCCCGCCGCCGCTTTGGACAGTTGGTTCCTGGCACGCGCACTTCCGGCCTTAACCGACAACGACCTGTTCTTTTCTCCCGGCTACAACACCCCGCTGTATTGTCCTTGCCCGTTCGTCTTCACAATCCACGATCTGAGTCACGTTTACTGTCCCGAGAATAGTAGCCCGGCCATTCACCTATACTACGCGACCGTGATGAAGCGTGCGTGTCGTCGCGCAGCCCGCATCCTGACTGTTTCCGACTTTACGAGGAAACAGATCATTGAGTGGTCTGGAGTCTCGCCGGAAAAAGTCTCGAATGTCGGGTGTGGCGTCGACTCCGCATACCAGCCGAACGGCGATTCTTATGGTCTTCCGTTCCCCTATGTGTTGAACGTAAGCAACCGCAAACGGCATAAAAATGAATTCCGGCTGATAGAGGCCTTTGCCAGGGCCAACTTGGATGCCCGAATCCACCTAGTCTTCACCGGAGAATCCACTCCGAACCTCGTTCGCCAAGTCGAATCTCAACAACTGCGACCGCGCGTCGACTTCGTAGGAGCGGTGCCGGAAGCCAAGCTCCCCTCCCTGTACCGCGGAGCCAAGGCCTTGGTTTTTCCGTCCCTTTATGAAGGATTCGGTCTCCCTATCGTGGAAGCAATGGCCTCCGGAATCCCAGTCGTGACGTCGAATATCACCGCCATGCCGGAGGTCGCAGGAGATGCGGCTCTGCTCGTGGACCCAACATCGGTGGAGCATATAGCCGATGCGATGAAGCGAATTGCGGGTGATACGTTCCTGCGTCGCCAGTTGCGAGAGAGGGGTCTGATTCGGGCGGCTCAGTTCCCATGGGCCAATACAGCCGCCATGGTGCACCAGGTAATTATCGGAGATTCGACCCGGGCCCTTTAGGAAGAGGACTGGAAAAGCGATCTGCCCCCCTTCTGTCACTGATATTTACAATATTTGACGTGCAAACCCTTGACAAGAATTCAACTCTACAGGAAGAATGGCTTGACCCTAGGGTGTTCCCTGTAGATCGGAGGCATGCATGAGGATAGAGCGAGGTGCTCTCTGCACCTCGGTTGTGTTTCTTGCCATCGTCGCGTCGGTCGGCTGCGGTTCCAACAATGTCGCTGCGGATCCCATCACCTCAGTTAACCCCACGGCGAATCCACTGGTTGCGCAATACGGTATCTCGCATTATGACTCCGGATTAACCGCGTGGGTTGAGTTTGGAACCGATACTAGCTACGGGCGTCAGACGTCCGACATGAGTTCGGGTAAGACTGTTGGCAGAAAAGTCGTTAACATTCTGGTTGCGGGAATGAAAGCCCAGACCACCTACCACATGCGCGCACACGTAACGTGGTCCGGAGGTTCCTGGGTCGATCAGGATCAGGCCTTCACGACAGGGGCACTGCCCAGCCTTCCGTCGTCATACCCAGCCGGTTCAGTGGAGTTTCCTGCGATTAGTGTCCAGACCCCAACCCCAGGCCTGAGCCCTTCGCCAGGTGTGGAATTACTTAGTCTCACCTCTGCAGCACAATCGCTAGCTGTCGACCTTCAGGGCAATATCATTTGGTTTTGCCAAGGGAACGCAGAGCCCATCAAACCGATGCAAAATGGGCACTTCATCATCGTTCGTGGTACAGACATTCAGGAGGTTGACCTCGCCTGCAACGTGGTGCGCAACGTGACCTATCCCCAAATCAATCAATCGCTTCAAGCCAATGGCTACGATTTCCAGATCCCAGCTCCGCTCGGTTTGAATGGTGGAAACCCGTTCCACCATGACGTTTTGGTTTTACCCAACGGCCACTGGATCGCGCTTAGTCAGATTGCAAAAAGCTTCACGGATTTGCCCGGTTATCCCGGCACCACCCAAGTCGCGGGCGACGCACTGGTCGACATCGACCCGTCCGGGACCGTGGCATGGGCATGGTCTTCATTCGATCATTTGGACGTGAACCGGCACCCCTATTTTGGATTGCCCGACTGGACGCATAGCAATGCCCTTGTTTACACACCGGAGGGTAATCTGCTGCTTTCCATGCGAAACCAGAGTTGGGTGCTGAAGATCGATTACGCCAACGGAACGGGCTCCGGAAATATTCTGTGGAAAGTGGGTGAAGATGGTGATTTCACACTGTTCGGAGAGGATCCGAGCCAGTGGTTTTATGCCCAGCATTATCCCAACATCTTAAGTGCCGACGGTTCTCAGACAATGCTGGCTGTCTATGACGACGGAAACGCCCGGGTAGCCGCCGACGGATCGTCCTGCCCGCCGGCACCGCCCGCCCCCACTTGTTATAGCCGCGCCACCATCTTCCAGATCGATGAGAGCACAAACTTTGCGACCCTGGAGTGGCAGTATCTGCCCGGATTTTTTTCCTTTTGGGGAGGCAGTGTCAACCTTTTGGACAACAACGATATTGAATTCGATAGCAGTTCTCCTTCCAACTATGTCGGCTCGACAATCATGGAAGTAACTCAAACCGGCAGCCCTCAAATCGTCTGGCAAATGAATATCGCCGGCGCCGGTGGCGTCGGCGCATACCGGGGCTACCGCATACCCAGCCTCTACCCAGGGGTGACTTGGAAGCAATGAAGTCCGCAGCGGTACCCCCGGTGCCGCTGCCTCTCGATTGCGTCTAGCGGAGACAACGCGCGTTAGGGTAGTATTTTGGTGGACATCGTTGTACGAGGCGTGTCGACTTCTCATCTCTTTTGGAAAAGAAGTATCCAATTGTTATCGGTTTTTTTCGACTTTCCTCATACCTCATTTTTCCTTTCTCTGCGATTGCTTCGGCTCTCTATGCGCCAAGCCTTGTCTTCTATGAGCATGCTCGTGAGTCGCCAACTGGCGCATTCGTCATGATCTGGGAAACGTGTGGACTTACCGTTCTTTTGCAATCGAGATTCGATCGCGATTCAAGCGGAATTCACTTTCACGGAGAGCCTCTTGTTAAGCAGTGAAACCCTGTCCTGTTATGTGGCGATCCTGGTTCTGGGATTTGTGTCGGTCTCCATGGGACAGGAACCAGCCGACGTACACCGCGGGCCCGAATCCCCAGCCGGCGCAGTCCGGCAAAGAGTGTTTACGCCGGCTGAACGCGGCAAAAACTTCGAAACTCCGTCAGATCAAGCTCAACCCAATGTCAGGCCGGAACGCCCACCCGCACAAATCGTTACGCCCAACGGTCTTTTGAGAGCAGGAGCCTGCAGCCGGACCGCTCGTCCTTTTTGGTGTACCGGAACTGACATTGGCGCGTGGACGAACGCCGCAATCGCTCAAATTGGATGTGGCGAAGTCTACATTCCCGCCGGGACGTATATCCAAACCACCAGCATCATGAAACCGCGTTGTGTCAGGCTTCACGGAGCCTCGGCTTCCGGGACGGTCCTAAAGTGGACACCCACGACAGGCGTGGCGATTATCATGGCTGACTTTACCGCTTTAAACGCCTATTCCCCCGAAGGCGCGTTGGAGGACTTAACCCTCATCGGTCCGGGTGCCAATACGAAAACCTGTGGCATCTATTTCGGGGGATCAGATGGGATTGGATGCGCACCCTCCCCTTCCATCGACCCGAGCACAAATCAAGGCGACCACGACAATATCAATCGGGTCAGAATTTATAAGTCATCCGCCGGGGGCGCTTTCGGCGTAGGCATTCAGTGGGGTCACAACGCCTGGTCCAACACAATATTTGAGAGCGATATCGCTTTCAACGGGACGGGAATTTACGTTCCTGGCGATACCACTACCACGGGGGAAAACCTCTCCATACTCAACAGCTACATTCAAAACAATTTCGGCGTTGGACTTAAGATTGATGCGGGAAACAATATCAATTTCACTCTGATCAACACTTCGTTGGATTACAACGATTCTTGGGCCGTGCAAAACGGGACAGCCCCAACGCAGAACGCGGTCAGCCTGGTCAATTGCTATCTGGCACAGCCTGACCACTGGCTACAAAACTACGGCTACATGAATCTCACTGGCGTGTATGCAAACGACGGCGGAAACTCAGGAACATTAGGCTATTTGATTGATAATGAGGCGGCATTCCTAACAGTTACCGCAGGGCAATTCTTCAACAACGGTACGGGAGCAATTCTGAATCCGGCGGGAGTGGGCAGTACGTGGATCGCCCCAGAAGTGACCAACCCAGGCCCGGCAGGTTTGACTCCAACGATGACTTACATCGACCGTCTCGGAGATCTCGCACCCAATGCCCTGTACACCGACATCTTTAACCAAAACACAGCCAACCGACTAGCAGGAACGTCAACCTGCTCCTCCGGCACGCAAACTATTACTTTTGCAGGCGCTCGAGTTTCCCCGCCGGTGGTTCTGGTGTTTGACGAGACAACCAAGGGTGGCATTAATCTCACCATGAAAGCAAACTGGGGCTTCACAGTTTCCTGTGCCGGGGAGTCAGATGTCTTCGATTGGATGATAATCGGAAATCCCAACTAGAGAACGTGATATGTAACCAGATCCAAACAGGGCCCGCCACCTTACCGCCGGCAGCACAGTCTGCGTTGACCAAACACGTGATCTTCAAAGCCAAGTATGTACCATAATCCCTTGGAGGAAAGCTTTCCAGTTACTGACCGTTTCAGTAACGCCCAAGGAAGTACAGCCGCCCCGATCAACGTCCTGACAAAATCCCTCGATCGGCCTGCGTGCAAGAAAGCGGCCTACTCCATCTCAAAGCTCACACACACGGTTTCCCAAGGTAGGCTCGCAAATAGCATAATAAGGGTGTCTGCATTGAGCCTCAGCACGATTATCGTCTAAGCAAGTCCGTTCATCGGTGTCCTGAATGTTGGCAAGGTTAGAATATATTTCCGTGATTGGGTGCATCGCGCTGATAGGGGCCGATCGAGTCGACCTCTTGGCGGGACACGGTTTTTTTCGACTTACCCCATTCTTGCTTTTTGCGCCGCTCGTTCTCTTAATTCGTCTTCTGTTGATGGGAGCGGGGAGAGGATTTAAGGTCGGAATCACTCCCCCGCTTCGCCGGCAAGTTCCCTACGTTGCTCTGTTTGCGCTATTTCTCTTAATCTCCTTTGCTTCGACTCTTTTCGGCCTTAATCCCGAACGCGGCATCGTATCTCTCTGCGACCTGGTGCTTGTGTCCTCCCTGGGATACTGCATTTCAGTCCGAATATTGTCGGATCCCGAGCCTGAAAAACTGATCGTGCGCTCCGTGACCGTTGCCTTGGTCATATGGCTGGTGTTTTGCATTGCTAGCAGCATCGCATGGAATCAGGGCTTCTTTCGCTTTCAGGATGAACCCGCCTCATCTATCGGATCCTTTTTTGCGCCCACCGCAACCATATTCGGTCTATTGCCTCGCCTATCGGGCGTTAGTCTCGATTCCAATCGCGCCGGCTTTATCCTTGTCATGTATAGGGTATTGATCGATCGATTTGCCGCTAATACGCGCTATGCGCGTTTTCTTCGTTTCACGATTGGGCTCTTCATTGTGCTTACTGTGTCAAGATCCGCCATCCTCTGCTATTTAACGTACCTCTTATTCTCCACAAACGTCTGGATGCGTCTGAAGACGTGGCGCGTGGCACTCAGAGTAGCTACTATCGTGCTTGTCTGTTCATTCATCGGATTTGTTTTCCGCGACGAGATCTCTGGCCTATTGGATCTGTGGCAGGTGTCCGATGTCGTGTCTGACCGGATTTCAGGCGAACAAGGCACCTCCGGAGGAGAACACATTGAGTTGATCAAAAGGGGCCTTGAGATTTGGTCAAGCTCGCCCCGCACCATGATTGGAGGCATCGGATTTGCGGGGTCCCCCAGGTTTTTGAGCGATATCTTTGGAGAAAGCAAATACGGGAACTTTCACTCCCTCTACGTGTCCATTCTTGCCGAGCTTGGATTGCCGGCGTTCCTTCTTTTCATGATTCTTCTTGGTTACCCGATGTTTGGAAGGAAGGGAGCAGCCGCATGCATCGCGGCGATCGCGGTCTTTAACATAGCGCTTCAATCCTACATGGAACCTTTTTTTTGGATGGCCCTTGCACTCGCATGGTCACTCGAATGTAAGCACCGAAGAGCCCTGCCTCTCGCCTTGCTCCAGCCTAGCCTCGGGGCGCCTTTGTCGACTGGGGAGCGTACTCCTGCAGGTATCTTGCCACCACATACTCTTCCCGAAACCCACTGAGTTTCGAAGCATCCGGAGCTTTACTCTCACGCCATGCCTGCGGCGAGTTCAGCGCCAGATTCATCTTCTCCGCCAGCGCATTCGTATCTCCTGAAGGGAAAAACTCCACTATGCTGGAAAGTCGAGCAATTTCCGGGATCCCCCCCGATGAAACGCAGATAAGGCTCTTTCCCGCATGAAGGCTTTCAACGCAGACATATGGCAGCGCTTCGGCCAATACAGACGGAAGAATAACTACATCAACCGACGAATAGAACGTCGCTGCATCAGTGAACCCTAACCATTCAATCCGCGGGTCGGAATACTTCTTCGACAATTTCTGAACGTACTCGTCGAGGCCCCTCCCTGCGATCTTTAGTTTCCAATTCGAGGATTGCAGCAGACCCGTCGCCATCAGCAATATCTCAATGCCTTTTTCTTCTTCAACTCTCCCTATAAATCCAAAAACTAGGTCGCACGACTTCTTCTCGCCGTCTGGATCGTCCTGCCGGGACGGCATTGCGCGATGAATGTTGAAGATGACAGTCGAAGGTACTCCCTCATAGTAGGAGCGCGTGATATGTTCGTTGAGGGTATATTGGCTTACTGAAACCACCGAATCGGGAAGTCGCGACAGACCTCTCCTATTTGCAGTTAGCAATCGACAGTCGAGACACCTGCTTTTGCAGTTGCTGCCGTTTCGAAACAGCACAGAGCGCGAACACAGCAGATAGCAGTCGTGCATGGTATGCACTAAACGCACTCCCCTGCGCTTAACCTCCCGCCATGCCGCCAACGAAAACCCGCAGACGTTGTGTGTGTTCACCACGTCCGGCTTTTCAGCGTCCAGAATCCTGCCGATCCGTCTGGCCGCTACGGGGTTCCACATCTCTCGAATGTGCCAGGCAAGGCGGTAAAGCCGGTTAGGTTTCTCTGCCTGAACGAAGGGCCAGTAAAAATTCTCGAGCGGAAGCCGATACACGCGCACGCCATTCCGCTCTTCGACGAGTTCGGTCTTCCTTGCGTGCAAGGTGATCACCGCTACCTCATGGCCATGACGTACCAGGGCTTCCGCCAGTTCCGCGGCTGCCTTTTCCGCACCGCCCACAACATTAGGGGGGTAAAGCGTGCTGATGATCAGAATCTTCATGCGCGCCGGTCCGGCGTCAAGTCAGGTCGATGGAGTTGGAATCCGCGATGCATCCTGCGTTCAGGCGTGAGATTCGGTGGCGGGCTCGGTAGATTTCCGGCCCGCATAGACTAAGCCCGCTCCGATGCCTAGCACTTGCGCACCGGCCCGCGCCGCCAGCAAAACGGGCGATAGCAGCGCGAGGATCGGATCTTTCGCAGCGGCTCGCCACACGAATGGCAGCGTGCTCACTAGAAAGGCCGCGCATACCAGCAACGAGGCTGGCACTTTCGGGTGCACCAGCAAATCGCGGAAACCCGCCAGCAGCAACAAGGGGGCGAACAAAAGCTGCAACTTCATCAACTGCGGCGTGTGGCTGTCCTTCAAACTCTTATTCGGATTCTTGTGCACCGCCAACACCCGCCAGAATGCGAATTTATATTTCTTCTTCAGGTACTTCCATACCGTGTCTGGATGGGTGTGGTAAACCATCGCGTCCGGCACGAACCTCATCGTCCAGCCGCGCGCCGACATGCGATACGAGAGTTCGATATCTTCCGCGCAGGCTACGGGGAAACTCGTGTCATAACCGTTCATCTCCAAAAACCGGTCACGGCGGAAGCCTGCAGAATAGGTGTCGACGAAGTCGATGCTCGCGCGATCTGACATCAGCCGGTATTTATCTTCGTATTCGATCTGCACGAAACGAGCCACAATCTGTCGTTGATGGCTGCGGTATACGCCTTTCACTCCAACCACGTTTGCATCGGCGAAGGGTGCGATCATGGCTGCCAGCCAATCCGCCATGGGAACGCAATCGTCGTCGGTAAAAAGGATGATCGTTCCCTTTGCCTCCAGCGCGCCGCGATTTCGCGCCGCGGCCGGACCGGCATTACTCTGCGTAATCAGGCGAACCCCACCATAGCGGCCCACAACTTCCGCAGTGTGGTCGGCGGAGCCATCATTCACCACTAGAATCTCGGCATCTTGTTTCCACGTTTGCTGCAGCAACGCATCCAGACAGCTTCCAATGCGAGCCGCGCCATTAAACGTAGGAATGATGATCGATACCGACATAGATTGATCGCGCCTCGGAAACCTCGAATAGGCTCGGGCGGCGGTCTTAGTCTGCTGCTGTCCTTTACGGTATTCTAACTCCGGCAAGCTCTATCGGGATTGGCTCGCCTCTACCAGGATTCGGAACTGGCTCTTTTTCCATTGCCCGCAGCCAAGCGATCGGCCCAAACAGCCTGCATGTTATCAATAGCTTAGCGCGAAAAGATGAGACGAATTTCTCATCTTCAAGACTTCCTTCTTTGGTCTCGACGACAACCAACCACCCACTGCCCATTGTCATCCAAGGTACGCCACTTGGGAGGGCCCGCCGTCGTGACACCTACGTGTAAATTTTGGGGCACATCTTTGTCTGCCCTATCCGTTCTTTTTCTGGCCGCTTGCGGAAGTGGAGGTTCCAACATGGGTACGCAGCCTCCGCCGCCGACGACATACGCTTTGACGGTCACTGCTCCGACCGCCGGTTCGGGCACAGTCACCAGCAGTCCAGCGGGAATTAGTTGCCCCACCACCTGCACCGCGAACTTTTCAGCCAATACAAAAGTCACTCTCACGGCAACGCCCGGCGCTAATTACTCTTTCGCCGGATGGAGCGGCAGTTGCACCGGCACCGGCGCCTGCAGCCTGACCATCACTGCTGCTGCTAGCGTCACCCCCAGCTTCAATCCCGATTATGGATTGGTTGTGACGTTGGCCGGAGCTGGCACTGGCACCGTGACCAGTACGCCAGCGGGCATCAACTGTCCCACTACCTGCACCGCAAGTTTCCCCCAGAGTACTCAAGTCACGCTCAGCGAGACTCCCGGAGCCAGCACCACCTTTGCGGGATGGGGCGGCGCGTGCTCAGGAACCGCGGCATGCAGCGTCACCATCACCGGCGCTTCTTCTGTGACCGCGTCCTTCGGGGCAGTCGCATCGTTGCAGAGCGTGAATCACATCATTATTTTCGCGCAGGAAAATCGCTCGTTCGATCACTACTTCGGCGCCATGCGTCAGTACTGGGCTAACAACGGCATCCCCGATCAGTCCTTCGACGGCCTGCCGCAATTCAATCCCACGACCGGAATTGCGCCGCTGCAAGGAGTCGCTCCTTCCGTTCCCGGTTGCGATCCCACTCAACCGTATCCGGCCTACACGGCGTGTTCTCCTGACACCAGCGTGCAAGTGCCGTCGTTTCACTTCACCTCAACCTGTCAGGAAGAGCAGAGTCCTTTCTGGAACGAAGATCACGTGGACTGGGATTACAACGATCCTACCGGCGAGACCGCGGCCGCGCTGAATGGATTCGTGATCGCAGCCGCCGACGATGCTCGCCAGCAATCGCCGCCGTTAATGGATACGGATGGCATTCGCGCCATGGGTTACTTCGACGGGAACGACCTGAATTACTACTACTTTATGGCGTCGAGCTTCGCCACCTCCGACCGCTGGTTCTCGCCCGTCATGGACCGTACTCAGATCAACCGCATGTACCTGCTCGCCGCCACTTCTGCAGGGCACGTGCATCCTTTGGTCGCCCCGGAAACCCCCCTTGCGAACACCACAATTTTCGAAGCCTTGCAGAATGCCGGCATCACCTGGAAAATCTACGTCAATACCCAAGCCACATCTTGCGTCTCCAACCCCACGGCCTCGTGTCTTTTGAATTATTCCTACCTCAACCAGTTCAACTACGGGCAGACTGTTGTCAATAGCCCCACGCTGTCGCAGAATTTGGTTCCGCTCACCCAATATTTTACCGACCTGCAAAACGGAACTCTTCCGCAGGTGGCGCTGATCGAGCCTGCTTCTCTCGCGGGGCTCGACGAGCATCCCAACAATGTCGACAGTTCTACCCCCATCAACGTTCAAGCCGGAGCGAACTATGCCACAGGAATCATTAACGGCCTGATGAACAGTTCTAGCTGGAAAGATTCCGCGCTGCTTTTCACCTACGATGAAGCTGGCGGTTTCTATGACCACGTGTCGCCGCAGCCCGCGACGAGCCCCGACGGCATTCAGCCGATAGACATAGTGGCTGGCGACATCTGCGACGGCCCCGGACAGATCGGAACCGGAACCTGCGATTTCACTTATACCGGATTCCGCCTGCCGCTGGTCGTCGTGTCGCCTTTCGCAAAAAGGAATTACGTCTCTCACACAGTGCGGGACTACACGGCCATGCTGAAGCTGATTGAGACTCGCTTCGGCCTCCCGGCTCTCACTCAGCGCGACGCCGCGCAGATCGATATGAGCGAGTTCTTCGATTTCGTGAACGTCCCCTGGGCTACTCCGCCTACACCGCCGGCGCAGAATACGAGCGGACAGTGCACCCTAACCCCGCCCACTCCCTAGCGTGAGCACGACGAAGGAATAAGAAAAATCAGAGGGCCGCTCGCCCTGCGAGTGGCCTTTTGAGCCATGGCGCCGTCCGCAAGTCCCACGTTCCCCTATGCCTTTGGTTATCTGGCCGGTTTGCAAACCTCCCGGTAAATTCACCTGAGGATGTCCCGTCGAGTGTCCTGCTTGTAGTCCCGTCGAGGTTTAACGATGCCCTGGGCGATGTGGCGCACTACGGAAAAGAAGCGTTCAAAACGCGCCGTTCTTCGGGGCGCAGCCGGCCTTGCGATTCTGGCCTGCGTGCTCTTGTTTCAAGCTTGTTCTGGCGTCTCGGTCCCCGGCAATTCCAATGCATCGACCAGTAACGGGGGCGGGACACCGCCACCCCCTCCTCCTCCGCCGCCCGCCAGCCTGACCTTTTCTTCCACGCTCCCTTCGGGCACAGTAGGAGCCATTTACAGCGGTTCGGTCAATGTGAGCGGTGGAACGCCGCCTTACGCTTTCTCCGTCGTATCGGGCCAACTGCCCGCGGGGCTGCTACTTGCTGCCGCAAGCGGAACAATTTCCGGCACACCGGCCGCCTCTGGAACATTCAGCTTTGCCATTGCTGCCTCCGATGCCAAGGCGCTCTCCAAGCAGCAGTCCCTGCAGATCACGATTGCCAGCGCGCCCGTCGTTAATAATTCCAAGTCTTTCTCCCAACTCCAGCAAAGCGGCGGCTGGGGACAATACGGTCTCACGCCGCCGACTTATGCCACTTGTTCCCCCTCGCCCTGCGGTGGAATCAGTTACTCGATGGCCCAAGGAATTTCCTCGCCCTCCATGAGTGGCGACGCGACGCAATTCAATCTCGGCGGGACCACGCTTTATGGAGACGTGTTATTTAACAATCACCTGATCGGCGACTTTTCTTCGCAAGGATTGCCCGACACCGGCCACACCCTCGTTCCCACCTATCACACCTTCACTTACGATGTGGACTTCTACACAGGCAGCCTTCCGCTTTCGCAGGCGCTGGAGTTCGACGTCAATCAATTCTTCAACAACCTTCAATTCACTTGGGGACATGAGTGCCGCATCGCGGGCGGCCATGAATGGGACATTTGGGACAACGTCACTCAGCACTGGGTACCCACGGGGATTTCCTGCTATCCAAACAACAATTCCTGGAACCACTTAACCATTCAGGTGCAGCGCACTTCTGACAATCAGTTGCTCTACCAATCCATCACGCTCAACGGCGTGACCAGCACCCTGAACCAGTACTCCAATCCGGGTTCAACGGCCGGTTGGTACGGAATCACCGTCAACTACCAGATGGATGGAAATTACCAGCAGACGCCCTACACCGTTTATCTCGACAATCTCACCTTCACTTACGAGTGATCCCGAAGCGGCGCGATTCCGCACCCCGTGCATGTTTGGATAAAAACGCGGGCAGGATTTTTGCCCACTTTCGCTTTCGAATGTGCCAGAGCAGCAACGAAACCATGAGCCAGATTACCGTTGCCCCGAGCAACACAAGCCATGAACTATGGCCGACCAGGAATCGTTTGACTGTCAGTGCAAACGCCAAGAGCCCGAAGCTACCCAAAGCGGCGCCCGCAGCGTCAATGCCTGCGGCTTTTCTTCCGCGCACACTCCCATGCAGCCCCGCTTCCTCTTTTCTCTCTCTTTCGTGCTTCTCGATCAGGGTCGCGCTAGCCGGAAAAATGGCTGGAAACGCCAGAAAAATCCCCCCCGCAACCGGCCCATACTCCTTGGCGATCAATCCCGCTCCGGCGGTCATCAATCCCCCGGCAACAAAACGCGCGGCCAGTTCGTACCAGCGAGTCTCTTTCAGCCCGGACGGATCGATCTTAATTCGCATCGCTCTGAATTCGTAGCGGCTACTTCAGCCAGACTTTCCACAGTACGAATGCCACCCCGCCCCAAATCGTCAGCGAGCACAAAGCAACCCAGGAAGCCGCAAATTTCGCGCGCATCAGCGTCCAACTTACGCAACTGGCATAGACGAAGAATGCCAGCGCCCCTGCCATCATCGAATTCGCTTCGGTGGCCGCGTATGTTTTGCCCTCGCTTGCGATGGTCAGTCCCAGCGTCGCCAGTGCGATCGAAGGCGCCGCTCCAAATAGTCCGGCAAAACTCTTCGGCTTGAACAGGTCCCCTAGGAGCGCGAATCCAGAAACCGCAACTCCCCCGATGAGGAACCGTATCAGCATTTCTTTCATAAGCCGCAACCGGCAAAATCATTTCTCCGCGGGATTTTCGCCAGGCGGAGGCTTACAGCAGACTCTTCTTCAGCATTTTCAAAGCCTGCCCGGGCCCCCGCATCCGCAAAACTCGAAATTTCTTGCCCTTCTCCTTGTTGTAGTTGACGAAGAACTGTTCAATTTCCTTGAGCATGTTGGGACTCAAATCGTCCAAACTCTTCACATCGAGATAATCTCGACTGTGGGCGGCCACCGCGATCAACCGGTCGTTCCGCTCAGTCTTACCATCTTCCGTCTGGTCTGCCTCCATGACTCCAATCAAACGCGTCGGCACCACGCACCCGCAGAAGGTTGGTTCGTCCATCAAAATCAGGACGTCTTCAGGATCTCCGTCGGCCGCTTGCGTGCTCGGCACAAATCCGAAGGCGTGCGGAAACACCATGCCCTCCGGAAGCACGCCGGAAAGCGAGAAGAATCCGATTTTCTCGTCGTACTTAAACTTATTGCGGCTTCCACCGGGCGTCTCAATTACCGCCTGCACCACGCCGGGTTTCTCGCGGTCGAAAGGATTCAAACGCGTTGGATTCCTGGTTCTTTTCTTCTTTGCTTTGGCCACGGTTTTCCTCTCATCTTGGAGAAGCGCAATGTTGAAAGAGTTGTTAACAATCTGTTAGCAATCGCCCGGCAAAACTTCCGGCAGCCCTCACGCACCCGAATACAGCGAACACCGGATGAGCGCACGCGCCTGCGCGAGTTATAACCCTGAAGAATGGAGAAGCTATGAGCGACCACTTTCGAGAATCAGATGACGAACGTTCGCCCGAACTCCGAGGCGATTTGGAAGCGCAGTTAGACGAGTTAGGCACCGATCCCGGACAGGTTGGTGTGGACAGCGCCGGCCAGAGCGGCGATGCGCAGGGGCTTTCCTCCGACGAAGACGCCAACGAAGAGTCGGTGGAAGAACTGGCTGAGACCGAGCAGGCGCTGGAGGCAGCCGCCGTCGATGGCGTCGAGGATGCCGCTGACCACCCGGAGCGTCCCGTGCATACCCATGAAGATTATGGGCACCCTGACGACGTGCCGCCACGAAACCGCAACCGCGGCGCTGCCTGATCGAGGCTCCGCCCGCACCGGTATCCATTGGGAAATGGGGCGAAACCCTTAGCCATATCAGGGAACCACTGTATTGGTGCTCTCCTCCAATGGCGCAACAATCCTCTTGTCGAATTGATCGCGCTCGAAGAATTGGCGTGCATCCAATTTGCGAGCTTGGGAATACGACACAAAGCTCATTTTGGAGGTTGCATATGCGACGACTCGTATTACTTTTCTCGGTGCTCCTGCTCGGTGCATGCTGGGCCGCGGCTCAAAGCACCGGTGCCTCAAACTCCAGCCAGTCCGATCCAACATCGGCCAGCTCGGGTCAAACCGGTTCCGCCAATGCCAGCGGCGCTACGTCCGTGCAAGGCTGCTTGAGCGGCTCCAGCGGCAACTACACGCTTACCGACAAACACGGCAACACGTATCAGCTGACTGGCGACACCGCTAAGCTAAGCGAGCACGTCGGTCACGAAGTGAAGATTATGGGCACCTCTAGCTCGGCTGCCCCCAGCGGCGGCGGAACTGCCACCGGCACAACTGGATCGGCCGCCGGCAGTTCGAAAACCCTGGAAGTCAGTTCTGTAAAGCATATTTCCAAGACTTGCCAGAGCAATGGCGGCATGGCGAAGTAGTTTGCGCGAAGTAGTTTGTCTCCTATGAAAAACGCCCAGCTACAAAGCTGGGCGTTTTATTTTCGTAGAGACGTGGCTTGCAACGTCTTGCTTTACGCCGCCTCGCGCGACGGGGGCTTGGCATGAATCACCTGCGGCTTTCCGTGCGCTGGCCGGTGAATCTCCTGGCTTAGCGTCGGCCGTCTTTTCCCCGGAATTTCCGGAACACGCACCGGCCTCCTGGTGCGCGCCGATTCGCAAATGGCTTCCACGATGCGCACATCGGCCAGCCCTTCCAGACCCGACGGTTCTGGTTCCTTGTCTTTCAATATGCAGTCCGAAAAATAGAAAATCTGCGCCGCAAACTGATCTCGCTTGGCATACGTTTTGCTGGTGGTTTTCTCGCCGATGGTAACCTGACGCTTGAGTGCCATCGCATACTCATATGCCGGATCGGCCCGCAGCACGCCTTTCGTGCCGATCAATGTATAGCGGCCAATATCTGCTGCGCCAAAGCTGCACGTGAAGCTGCCCAGGCGCCCTTCCGGAAAGCGCATCACCACCGACATCATCTCCTCTACCAGCTTGAATCGCTCGTCGCCATCATTTCCAGCCGTAGCCATTACCTCGACCGGCTCTTCTCCGAATAAATACCGGCTCGCATTAATGCAATACACTCCCATGTCGTAAACTGCGCCACCCCCGCGCGCCACCGGTTCCGTAACTCGAATATTGTCTCTGGCCACTTGCTGCGCGAACTCCGAAGTAAAGATCCTCAAATCCCCGAGTTTCCCGCTTCGAGCGAGTTCAACCGCTTCGAGGTTCGCAGCTTCGAAGTGCAGCCGATAGGCAATCATCAATTTCGCATGATTTTGTTTCGCAGCCGCAATCATCGCCTCGCAGTCCTCGGAACTCACTGCCATGGGCTTTTCGCACAACACATGCACGCCGGCCGCGGACGCGCGCACCGCATACTCCCGGTGCAAATGATTCGGCACCGCAAGGTAAACGGCATCCACATTCGACAGAGCTCGGCTGTAATCCTGATCTGAATACAGGTGATCCAGCGAATATTTCTTGCCTAACTTTTCCAGCTTATCCGGGTCCCCCGAAACCAACGCGAACAATTCCGAGTTCCCTGCGCTGCGAAATGCGGGCAGCACCGCGACCTGAGCCAGGTGCCCCAAGCCCACCACCGCGTAACGAATTTTTCGTCCCGATATCCCTCGTCGCGTCATTCGTCCTCCGATTTGTTCTTCGTTTCAAATCTGGCCGGCAATCTTCGAGTCCCTTCGAACCAACGTCACGTTTTGGATGCAACAAACAGAGAAGGGGTGGGCGTTCAATCGAGCCGAACACTATTTAAGAAAACACGACAAACTCCGCGCCGCATCTACGGCTTCCGCCCTATCCCATAAAGGAAATTCGCTGCGTGCCCTACAGATTGGAAACGATGGTCCCGGCGCACCAATTGTCCTAAAAAGAATTTGACGCGCATGCATGCCCGGCAGTCGTGAAAGGCGGGCGTGCCGGATGGTGAAAGATGCCCGCCCCCCGGGAAGCAGTCGCAGTTGTCAGGTCAATTCTCGCTTCACTCGTTCTCCTCATTTTGTTAAGCACAACGAGTCTCACTCAAACCAGCTTGAATGATATTCACGTCGTCCCCAGGTTGGCGCCATCGATGCCCAATGCACTGGCCTCGACCAAGATGCCCGAGGACTTGGGCCTGCATGTGCTGAAGACCGACGTTAAACTCGTTCTGGTCCCGGTGTCTGTAACCGATCCTTGGCAGCGCCTCGTGAGTGGTCTGGGGGCGGAAAACTTTCAGATTTTTGACGGCAAAAAGCAACAAGAGATTCGCCACTTTTCCAGCGAAGACCTGCCCGTTTCCATTGGCATCATTCTCGATGCGAGCGGCAGCATGCGCGACAAAATGGACCGTGTGCGCGACGCAGTCCACCAGTTCTGCGAAGCGGCTAATCTACAAGATGAATTCTTCATGATCTCATTCTCCGACGAGCCGCGCCTTATCGCCGATTTCACTTCCTCTTCCCAGGACGTCGAGAAAGAACTGCTCTTCATCCAACCCAAAGGCCGAACTGCCTTGCTCGATGCCATTTATCTAGGCCTACGCGAGATGAAAAATGCGAAATATGGAAAAAGAGCGCTCTTGATCATCTCCGACGGTGGAGACAATCACAGTCGCTACTCCGAGCGAGACGTACGAGCCGCGGCCAAGGAATCCGATGTCATGATCTACGCCATCGGAACTTTTGACCGCTACGTCCCCACCGAGGAAGAATTGCGCGGGCCACTCCTCTTGTCGGAAATTGCGGACTCCACCGGAGGCCAGGCTTTCACCCTCCAGAATGAAGTCGAATTACCCGCTGTCGCTCGCCACATCGGAAAGGCGCTGCGAACTCAATATGTCCTCGGCTATAGCCCCGCGGAACTGCACCATGATGGAAAATGGCACAAAATTCAAGTCAAGCTGCGACTGCCGCGCAAATTCTCCATGTTGAGCGCCCATGCTCGGCGCGGATATTACGCTCCCGCGGAGTAGATCTTTCCAACTCGTAAAATCCGCGTGCGCCGAAGTCAGTTCACTACAACTCCCCTCAAATCAATGGCATCACATTTCGGCAAGCCGGTGCCGTGCCTTGTTAACGCACTGTCGTCCGAGGCTGCACAAGCGGCATTGGTGTAATAGGATTCGGCGGTCTTGTATGCGTTTGTTGAGTGTCGGCATTCTATTCTGGAGCGCGCTTGCGTTCGCGCAACTCGCCCCCCAGGAGCCGCAGCCTGCCTACAACGGTCAAAATGTCAGCGCGGTTTCGCTTATCGCGAATCCGCATCGTGACCTCAAGCCGCTCCTCCCGCTCGTCGCCCAGAAGGCTGGCACGCCGTACAACCAGGCGACCATCGAAGCCACGGCCCAGGCCCTGAAAAAAGCTGGCGGTTTCCCCAAAATCGAAATCAACGTCGAGCCCGAAGTCACCGGACTTCGAGTCAACTTCCTGTTGGAGCCCGCCTTTTACGTGGGAATGGTTGAATTCCCCGGGGCGGTGAAATACTTCGCCTACACTCGCCTCTTGCAACTCGCCAATCTCCCCGACGAAGAACCCTATGATCCGTCGCGCATACCCGTCGCCGAAGCGGCACTCACTGACTTCCTTCACCAGAATGGATACTTTCAGGCAAAAATCCACACGGAAACTAACATTGACGACGCACGCCAACTCGTCAACGTAACCTTCGCCGTCGATATGGGAAAGCAAGCGAGGATCTCCTCGGTTAAAGTCGAGGGCCCTGACAATCCCGAGAGCGCGCGCCTGATGCAGACCGTGAAGTCGCTTCGCGCTCGCCTTTCGGGCGGTCTGCTGAAAACCGGCAAACCCTATTCTCCGGAAAGAATCAGCCGAGCAACCAAGCTGATGAAGGGCACGCTCACCAAACAGCGCCGCTTAGCCAGCAGCATTCACGAGAATCCGCCGCAGTACAATCCTGCGACCAACCGCGTCGACGTTTCCTTCAAAGTCGAGTTAGGCCCGGTCGTTACGATACGTACAGAGGGAGCGCGCCTGACCGCGATTCCATTTCTCGCCAGCCGTCAGATGAAAAAGCTCATCCCGATCTATTCTGAAGGCACCATCGATCGCGATCTTGTCGAAGAAGGTCAGCGCAACCTGACCGACTATTTTCAAAAGAAGGGCTTTTACGACGCGAAGGTGACCACGGAATTCCAGAAGCAGCCCGACCAGATTCTCGTGGTCTACAACATTGATCGCGGCAAGAAGCACAAAGTGGATCGCATCTTCTTCCACGGAAACTACGATATCCCCGAGAAAGAATTGCTGGCGCAAGTGACCGTAAAGCGCTCCCATGTGTGGACGCACGGCGCCGTCAGCCAGAAGCTGCTGAAGCAGAGCTCCGATAATATCGAGGCCCTTTACCGCGATCGCGGCTATGAAGAAGTCAAAGTTAAACCCCAGGTCATCGACCGCGAACCTAAGATCGATGTCGCCTTCAATATTGAAGAAGGCACGCAAACGATCGTCCAGGACGTTCAGGTCTCGGGCAATCAAAACCTAGACTCCGCTCAACTGACCGCCCCGCAAGGCTTCGAGCTGAAGGCCGGCGTCCCGTTTTCTCCCCGCAAACTGGCGAACGATCGCAACCGAATTTCTGCCAATTATCTGAATCGCGGCTATCTCAACGCCGAAGTAAAAACGGAGGTTAAACGGAATCCGGGCGATTCTCACCGCGTCAACGTGGCATACGAGATCACCGAGAACCAACTCGTACGCATCGGCGAAGTCGCTTATCTTGGTCAGGATCACACCCGTCTCTCGCTCATCAAAAAGACCGCCAAAATTCCTCCGGAAACGCCCATGCGCCGCGATAAGATGCTGGAATCCGAAAGCCGCCTCTACGATCTAAACATTTTCGACTGGTCCAGCGTGGGCCCGCGCAAGCCCATCACCGATCAGACCGATGAAATGGCGCTGGTCAAGGTTCACGAAGCCAAGCGCAACGAAATCACCTACGGATTCGGATTCGAGGTCTCGCACCGCGGCGGCAACATTCCTACCGGCACCGTGGCGCTTCCTGGTGGCGGCGGTTCCATCGGGTTAGGCGGCCATCAGATCGCGCCCAGTCAGTCTACCTTCGCCAGTCCGCGCGGCTCGGTCGAATTCGGCCGCCGCAACATGCGCGGCTTGGGTGAGACCGCCAACGCCTCGATTCTTTTGTCCCGCCTCGATCAAAGATTCCTGACTACCTATTCCCAGCCCTACTTCATCGGCTCGCAGTGGCATTCGCTCTACAGCTTTTCAGTGGAACGCAACAGCGAGAACCCTCTGTTCACCGCCGGACTCGGCGATCTTACGTTTCAGCTCGAGCGCGTGATCTTCCGCAAATCGAACACCCGGCTGCAGCTCCGCTACGACTTCAACAAGACCAGCCTCTCGCATCTGCTCGTTCCCGAACTCGTTCTCCCGCGTGACCAGCACGTGCTCCTTTCGACTTGGTCGGGAACACTCATCCGCGATACCCGCGACAAGCCACTCGACGCGCACCGCGGGTCTTTCTCCACTGTTAATCTCGGCATCACGCCGACTGCCTTCGGCTCTAGCGCGAACTTCGCCAAATTGTTCGGCCAGTACGCTTATTACAAGCCAGTGCATTCAGTAGTGTTTGCCAACAGCCTCCGCCTGGGCTTTGCCACACCGTTTTCCGGCAGCTTCGTCCCCACCAGCCAGCTATTCTTCTCCGGCGGCGGCACTTCGCTCCGCGGATTTCCCATCGACGAAGCCGGACCGCAACGCCTCGTTCCTTTCTGCAACGTGTTGCAGGGCGTCTCGGGATGCGTGAATGTCACCGTCCCCGTAGGCGGACGCGAGCTTTTTATTTTGAACTCTGAAGCGCGATTCCCGCTGGGAATCATGAAAGCGCTCGGAGGCGTGGTCTTTTACGACGGAGGCAATGTTTTCAGTGCCATCAACTTTAACAATTTCGTCAACAACTATACCAACACCGTCGGAATTGGATTACGGTACGCCACTCCCATTGGCCCGGTCCGGTTCGACATCGGACGCAACCTGAATCCGGTGCCCGGCATCAACCCGCTGCAGTACTACATCACGATTGGGCAGGCATTTTGAGGGGAGAGTCATGAATTGGAAACGCAGGATCGGATTGGCGCTCGCGGGACTGGTAGCGCTGCTCATCCTCGCAGGATTGGCGGGCTATTTTTATCTCCGCAGCAGCGGCTTCCAGCACTACGCGCTCGGCAAGATCGCGCAGGAGGCTGATCTCGCCACCGGAGCCCACACTCAAATCGGCAGCCTCGATTTCAGCCTGTCGAAGCTCACCGCTCATCTCTACAACATCACTCTGCGCGGCACCGAGGGGCCCGATCAGCCTCCGCTGCTCCACGCCGACGAACTGACTGTGCGTTTCAAAATTATTTCTGCGTTGCATCGCCAGGTCAATTTGCGCGAGCTTCTCATCGATCATCCCGTCGTACACATGCAAGTCGGCCGCGACGGCACAAACAATCTTCCGAAAGCCCCGCCCAGCCCAGGCAGCAACAACACCAATGTCTTCGACCTCGCGGTAGGCCACGTCCAACTCAGCAACGGTGAGGTGAATTACAACGACCGCAAAACTCCACTCAATGCCGATCTCTATAATCTCGGCACCGACATTCGTTTCGAATCGCTGTCCAAGCGTTACGAAGGCGTTATTTCCTACGACAACGGCCACGTGCAGTACGCGCAGTACGCCGCGCTTCCCCACAATCTGAAATTAAGATTCGCCGCTACTCCGCAGCGCTTGAATCTCGACTCCGCGCTTCTCAATCTCGGCTCTTCCTCGGTCACGCTGCACGCTTCCGTTTCCAATTATTCCAATCCCGTCGCCGACGGCGGCTACCAGATTCAAATTCACACCCAGGACTTCGCTGCCCTGTCGCCGCAAGCCGCTCCCGCCGGAGATATCTCGCTCACCGGACAGTTGCACTACCAGGCCGTCGCCAATCAGCCACTGCTGCGAGACGTTTTTATCAATGGAAAGGTCGCGAGCGACGTTCTCTCTGCCGTCGCCTCCGGCAATCGCCTCGAACTGCGGCGCCTTCAGGGAACCTATCAACTAAAAAACGGAAATCTGAAACTTACAAATCTGGCCGTCGATTCTTTCGGCGGCCGCATCGCCGCCAATGCCGACATCAAGCATCTTGACACCACGCAAGATGCTCACCTTCAAGCCGTACTCCATGGCATATCGCTCGGAGCTCTGCAGCGCTCCTTGCACACGCAGGGCGTCAGCGGAGCTACAATTTCCGGCTCTGTCGGCGGAAAAGTCGAGGCCGCTTGGCAAGGCAGCGTAGCCAACCTGCGTGCGCACTCCGATCTTTCTCTTCAGGCTCTTGCCACCAGCAAGACCAACTCGGCAGGCAACGTCCCCGTCAATGGCGCGATTCACGCTTCCTATGACGGCACCCATCAAAGTATTTCTTTGCGCGACACTACCCTGCGCATCCCCTCCGCACTGCTAACCGCGCAAGGCACCATCAGTGATCGTTCCAGCTTGCAGCTCAACCTTGCGGCAAAAGATCTCCATGAACTCGCGGCGCTGGCAACGTCATTCGGTTCGCCGCAAGCTCGCGTCCCTGCGGTTTCCGGCTCGGCAACGCTCAACGCCGTTGTCAGTGGTTCCATGAAAAAGCCCACTGTGACCGCGCAACTTAACGCCCGGAACTTGCAAGTGGAAGGCACCCAGTGGACGACGGCCAGCCTGCAAATGCGCGCCAATCCTTCGCAATTCAGCGTGCAGGGCGGCTCCCTGGTCGGCGCTCAGCAAGGACGCGCCACTTTCAGCGCCAACGTCGCCCTGCATAATTGGTCGTACAACGATACGAATCCCTTTGAAGCGCATTTAGATGTGCAACGCCTTCGCATCGCCGATCTGCAGAGCCTCGCCAAGCAGAACTATCCCGTCTCCGGAGATCTCTCGGCCAAGCTCTCGCTGAACGGCTCGCAACTCAATCCGACCGGCTCAGGCTCGGCGCAAATCGCTAATGCCACCGCCTATAACGAGCCCATTCAAAATTTCGCCGCCAACTTCAACGCCGCCAACGGATCGATTGTCTCCACCTTGAATCTGGCGGTTGCTGCCGGAGCCCTCGACGCAAACCTTTCTTACACTCCCAAAACTAAGGCTTATAAAGTAAGCGTCAACGCGCCCGCCGTGGTGCTGCAAAAACTGCAGGCCGTGAAGGCAAAAGACCTGGCGCTCACCGGAACCGTTACAGCATCCGTCCACGGCGAAGGAACGCTCGACGATCCGCAACTCACCGCTTCGGTTAAGCTGCCGCAACTCCAACTCCAGCAGAATTCCATCTCCGGGCTGAATGCCCAGCTTGATGTCGCTCATCACTACGCCAACATCGATCTCAGTTCCAACGTCTCCGCGGCGGCGGTGCATGCGCACGGCCGCGTCGCCCTCACCGGCGGCTACTATACCGAGGCAGTCATCGACACCAATAAAATTCCGCTCGCCGTCCTGGTGGCGACCTACGCTCCCAGCATTCCCAAGGGATTCCAAGGTCAAACCGAGTTGCATGCAACTCTGAAAGGCCCGCTGAAAGACAAGTCGCAGGTTGAGGCCCACCTCTCCATTCCAGTTCTTGAGGCGAGTTATCAACAGCTGCAGATCGGCATTGTCAGCCCCATTCGCGCCGATTACGCCAACTCCGTCGTCACCCTGCAACCGGCGGAAATTCGTGGTACCGGAACATCGCTCCGTCTGCAGGGCAGGCTCCCCATCGGCGGCACGACTCCTCCGACCCTGTCGGCCAATGGCTCGGTCGACGTTCGCATTCTCAAGATTGTCGCCCCCGACGTGGAGAGCACGGGCACCATAGCTCTCGATGTCCGTGCCTCCGGATCGGCCGCCAATCCTACCGTTGCCGGCCAACTTCAGTTCAAAGATATCGCTCTCAATACCGCGGACGCCCCCATCGGCGTCGAGAAATTAAATGGCGCCATGGATATCACCAGCGATCGCGTGCAGCTTTCGAACGTTACCGCGCAAGTCGGAGGCGGACAGGTGTCGTTGGGCGGTTCCCTCACCTACAAACCCAACTTGCACTTCGAACTCGCCGTTCAAGGAAAAACTATTCGTCTCCGCTACCCTGAGGGCCTGCGCTCGCTGCTCGACGCCAATCTCGCATTCAGCGGCACCACGCGAGCCTCGATCCTTAGTGGCCGCGTTCTCATCGACAATCTGTCCTTCACGCCCGATTTCGACCTCGCCAGTTTCGGCGATCAGTTCAGCACTGGCGGCGCGCCCGCTCAGCCCGGTTTCGCCGACACCATCAAACTCGCAATCGGCGTGCAATCCCAGGGAGACCTGAACGCCCGCAACTCGCAGATCAGCATCGCCGGGCAAGCTGCTCTGCAAGTATCTGGCACCGCAGCCAACCCGGTCATCACCGGCCGCACCACTCTCACTTCCGGCGAATTGTTCTATCGCAACCTCCGTTACCAGTTGCAGAAGGGCGTAATCACGTTCAACGATCCCAATGAAACTCATCCCGTGCTGAACGTCTCGGTGGGAACCATCGTCGAGCAATACAATCTCACGCTCACCATGCGCGGGCCGCTCGACAAACTCACAACGTCATACGTCTCCGACCCGCCGCTGGCCACCGCCGACATCATCAACCTGATTGCCCGCGGCAAGACCACGCAGGAATCCGCCGCTACGAGTCAGAGCACCGACTCCATGATCGCCTCGCAGGCCGCAAGTGAACTCAGCAGCGGAGTGCAGAAATTAGCTGGAATTTCCAGCCTGGAGATCGATCCCATGATGGGCGGCAACAATCAGAATCCCTCCGCACGCATCGCCCTCCAGCAGCGCGTCACCAAGAATCTGCTCTTCACCTTCTCCACCGACGTTTCTCAACCGGGAGAGGAAATCGTGCAAGGCGAATATCAGATCACCAAGCGCTGGTCAGTGAGCATGGAGCGCGATCAATTAGGCGGAGTTTCGGTCGACGGCCGCTTCCACACCCACTTCTAGCCCGACGAGTTTTGCAGGAACGTTTCTAACTTCGAGGGTGCGCCACCCTTGTCGCGCCGTATAGAAGAGCCTGCCCTGAGCGTCCGGTCTTTTCTCCGCGTACTCAACGCAGCTCAGCGCTCTCGGCGGTTCAAGCTTTTTGTTTTTGATCGGAGGATGCTAAGCCGCCCGGTTCAACGTAGCTCGTCGGTCAATCCTCCGTCTTTCCTCAGGCGCCGCATCCTTCGGCGGTACGCCCCCTTTCTTACTTTCCTTGGCTAGTTCCGCATTCAACTCCGCCCCCATGAGCAACACAAAAGACGTCCAGTACAACCACGTCATGAAGGCGATGAATCCGCCCAGCGTCCCATAGGTCCGGTTGAAATTCGCCCAATGTCGAAAATAATACCCCAGCAAAAAAGAAAGTCCATTCCACACTACGACCGACAATACCGCGCCCGGAAGCGTTGCCCCAAATCGCTGCTTCACGTTCGGAGCCAGGTAATACAGCACCTCCACCGCGAGAATCGTGAAGCAAATCGCCAGCGTCCACCGCAAAACCGGCCACACCGCGACAAACACAGCCGACAATTCCAGTCGTCCAGCCAGCCAACTCCCAAATCGCGGCCCCACCAGCATTACGCCCAACGCCGAGAGCAGCAGCGCCCCAATAATTGCCGACAAACCAATGGCCAGCAAACGCGTCTTCCAGAACGGACGATCGTCAGTCACGTCGTACGCAATATCCAGCGCCTCGATCATCGAATCAAATGCCGCCGACATCGTCCACGCCATTCCCAGCATTCCAAACGAGAGCCACGCTCCGCGGTGCGAGGCAAGCACATCCCCAAGCACGGAGTACACCACTTTCATCGTGTCTGCCGGCAGCAGGCGCCCCATCAGTAATAAAACATGGTTGAACAGATCGGGAAGGGAGATGAATCCGACGATCGCCGAGAGGAAGATAAGCGCAGGAAAAACCGACAGAACAAAATAATACGACAATGCTGCCGACACTTGGAATGTGTGATGCCTTACTAGATCGCGGTACGTACTCGCAAACGCCCGCTTCACAGCTCCGAGGTCCATCCACTCAACTTACTTCCCGCCAAGAACCTGGGAGAATACCCGAAAGACGGTATTCCGCCCTTTAAGAAACGATGGTCATAATCTCCACGTCCTCGTGCTTGTTCTCAAGGTGAACCAGCACCGAGTCGTTTCTTCGCTCCAAAAGCAGGTCTGCCGCCACTTTCCCGCAACGCAGTCCACGAATCGAAAGCTGCGGAATTCCCTCCGGCAGGAATGGCCGGTCAAACACGATGCGTCCGCGATCTGCCTGCACCGAAATTCCCAAGCACCCTTCCAAAATCAAAAAAGGTGCCGCCGCCGCCCAAGCCTGCGGCGAGCAGGCCACCGGATACAGCGTCGGCCCTTCATTCGGCCGCCTCTTCAGCCCGCAAAATAATTCCGGCAGCCGTCTCAGTTCGACCTCGCTGCTCAAGTCCAGCAACGCTAGCAGAATCTCTCCCGCCTTTTTCTTGGCGCCATATTTCGCCATTCCGTTGGCGATGACAGAATTGTCATGCGGCCAGATCGACCCGTTGTGATACGACAGCGGGTTGTAGCGCGACTCCGTGCAAGCTACCGTTCGAATCCCCCATCCCGTGAAGGACTCGGCATTCATCAGCGTCTCCACTAGCCGCCGCGCCCGCTCCGGCGAAGCAATTCCGGTATAAAGACAATGTCCCGCATTCGAAGCACGGACCCTGCACGCCCGCTTGCGCCCATCCAGCGCCAAAGCGTACGTCCCAAGATCGTTGCACCAGAACTGTTCTTCGAAGTTTGTGCGCAGCGCTTCCGCCTGCATTTCCAACTCACAGCATCCCTTCACGTCGCCAAGCACGCGGGTCAACCGCGCCGCCGCCAGCTTCGCCGCATACACGTAACCTTGAACTTCGCACAGAGCGATTGGCGGCTCCGCAACTTTTCCGTCCGAATAAAATATGGAATCGTTCGAATCCTTCCATCCTTGCTGAACCAGTCCCTTGTGCGAATGCCGTGCGTACTCCACAAAACCATCGTCGTCCACATCGCCATAGTCGTCGATCCAGGCCAGCGCCCGCTGAATGTGCGGCCACAATTTTTCCAGGAAAGGACGGTCTGCTGTCCGCTCGAAATATGCCCCCGCTAACATGATGAACAGCGGCGTGGCGTCTACACTCCCGTAGTAGCGCCCGAACGGGACTTCTCCCAGATTCGCCATTTCGCTGCGCCGCATCTCGTGCAGAATTTTTCCCGGCTCCGAGTCCGCTATCGAATCGATCTGATCCGCTTGCGACGCCGCCAGAAATTCCAGCACACCCTTTGCAATGCTGGGATTCAACCACAAAGTCTGCAGCGCCGTGATGATCCCGTCGCGCCCAAACACCGTGCTGAACCACGGCACTCCCGCGTAGGGATAATTCTTCTCCGGGTTCCCCGCAATCATCATCTCCAAATCGGAGATGGATCGCGCCATCCAATCGCTGAACCGCGAATTCGAGCTCGTGATCTCCGGAAAGGCCCGCGACATTTCCGCGAGTTCGAAGCGCGCCGATGACAGCGCCTCCGGATAGCGGATCGACTTCTCCCCCACGTCCGCGCTGCAGCAGATCTCAACTTCCACCGCAACCTTTTCTTTGGGACGCAGCGCAAGCTCGAACTCCAGCCCGCTATCCGATACCCGCAATCCAGGCGCATCGCTGCGAATGCTGGTCTGGCGCATCACCCGGTCCAGTCCCTCATACGACAAAATGACCTCATGATCTCGAATTTGATCTTTTAAACGCCGACCTTTGCGCTCCCTCGCGGTCCCACGAACTTCGAAAATGTCGGTGAAGTCGCCGTCGAACCCAATGCGAACCGGAACTTCCAAATCCTCCTGTCCATGGTTCACGAACATTAACTTCTCGAAGCAGGAGTCGCGCCATAAAAACCGAGACCGCACCACATGCAGCGTCCCGCGATGAATCACCAGTTCTCCATCGCTGAATGCATCCAGGTTGGCCAGGTCGGCCGTAAAAAGAAAATTATTGGTAGCCACGGTGGAGCTTAACAAAAGGGGGCGGGCGTTCCACAGATGCAGCGACAGCGCCGACAGATGCCGCATGCCGTCATAAAAGAGTCCTTCCTCCCCCAGGCCCGACGTCTGCACGTCGCCCAATCGGTCGAACACAAAAAACATCCTGCCGTATTTGAGGACGCGAGCCCGATCATCCGCGGGCGAGGAGGTGGTGGCTATGTAGTACTGGGGGTGGGCGATTCCACTTCCATCCACTTCAACGCTCCCTCTTCGACCGTCATGGAGGCCGATTTTGGCTGAATCAATTGATTGTAGAGCCTTAGATAATCCCGCGCCATGCGGTCATCCGTGAAGTTCAGCTCAAAGTGCCGGCGGCAATCGCGCCGGTCAATTTCGCTCAGCCTGTTTACCGCTTCCACTCCCTCATCAAGGTTGCGCACTAGAAATCCCGCCACTCCGTCAGGAATAATTTCCGGCACCGAACCGTAGGGATGCCCGATCACCGGCGTTCCGCAGGCCATCGCTTCAATCAAGACCAGTCCAAACGGCTCCGGCCATTCGATAGGAAATAGCAGCGCCGCGGCATTGCCCAAAAAGTCCTGCTTCTCCGACGCTCCAATCTCATCGATAAATTCGATCAGGGGATGATTCAGCAGTGGCTTGACCTGATGTTCGAAATAATTCCGGTCCCCGCGATCCACCTTCGCTGCAATTTTCAACTTCTTCCCCGCTCGAATTGCAATTTCTATGGCGCGCACCAATCCTTTTTCCGGTGACACTCGACCCAGAAAGGCAAGGTAGTCGCCGCCTTCTTTGTTCAGGGCCAGCGAGTCCCCCGGCAATCCATGGTGCACCGTTCCCACCCAATTCACCCACGGCAATGGTTGCCGCTGCGAATCCGAAATCGAAACCAGCGGAACCTCCGAAAACTCTTTGTAGAGCGGCACCAGGTCGGGCACGTCCTGTCGCCCGTGGAGAGTCGTCACACAGGCAACCTGTACGCGCCGGCTCCGTGAAAAATGCAAATAGTCAATATGAAAGTGAATGAGGTCGAAATCTTCCGCTTGCTCGAAGACTTTCTCTACCATCAACGCATGATGCGCTATCGGGTCGACGCAATCCTCATCCAGGCGTAACGCTTTTTTGCACGCCGGAACCAGCCGAGCGTTGGTCACTGAATCGCCGCTGGCAAATAAGGTGACGTCGTGCCCAAAGGAGACCAGCTTCTCAGTGAGCCACGCAACAACCCGCTCCGTTCCCCCGTAAAGGCGAGGCGGAACGCTCTCATAAAGTGGCGCGACTTGGGCAATTCTCATGCGTTTAGCTCCTCCGCTAAACCCCATCCAGCCACACCGGTACCTCGGCAAAGGCAAGAATAGGGTTCTTTTTAGATGGCAATTCCGCGTCTGCTGTTGTTCGCAAACGCAGCCGGCACCCAGCAACCCTTTATTCCCCAACCTTTTCGCACACCCGCGCACCCAACGCCGGAGACGGCAAACAAAAAAATCCTCCCCTATGCGCAAGACCAACCAACTCTCCCGGCGTTTCGGTTCTTCGCCCCCTGCCAAGCAAATTGAACTTCCCGCCATTTTGTTTGATCTCGATGGCACCCTCATCGACAGCAATTACCAGCACGTCGACGCATGGTCGGAAGCGCTACTCGCCGCCGGCATCATAATTCCCCGCTGGAAAATCCACCGCCGCGTTGGCATGAGCGGCAAATCCATGGTTCAGGAATTGCTGCGTGAACTCCCCCGCAAGCCGCGGAAAATTAACCTCGACCAGCTCGAGCAACATCATGACGCCCGCTTCCGCCGCGCCGTTGCGCACTTGCAACCGTTACCCGGAGCGAACGAATTGCTCAAGCATCTTTGCCGCGACAAAATCCGCGTAGCCATTGCTACCACCGGCGGACGTGGACCAACCGCCTTGCTCCTGAAGCGCCTCGAAATTCCCGCCCACATCCCCATCGTCACCGGTGACGACGTGGAGAAAGCTAAGCCCTCGCCTGACGTGTTTACGCTTGCTGCGGATCGTCTGAATATTGCCATCGACAACTGCATCGTCGTCGGCGACAGCGTTTGGGACCTGCTCGCCGCCGTGCGCAAAAGCGCGCTGGGTGTGGGCTTTCTCTCGGGCGGCTACGGTCAGGAAGAACTCGAGCGCGCCGGCGCTTTCCGCGTTTACTCCGACGCCGCCGACATGCTCATGCACATCGAACAACTCGGCCTCCCCGGAAAATAGAAGAAGCAGGGTGCCCCACCCTTCTCGCGTTCTATGCGAGAGGAGCCTGCCCTGAGCTTGCCGAAGGGTGGGGATTCTGACTTTGTGTTAGCCGTCCCTTCGCCTACAGGAACCGCGTCGCGTGACTACAGAAATTCTTCGATCCCACCTACGCTCGCGAGCGCACTAAACTGCAATAAAGGAGGCCACAATGCCGGAAAAAGAAACGCTCGAACGCGCTCACGAGGACGCCCGCGAAGGAAAATCACCCAGCACTCAAGCCGGAGAATTTGTACGCGAAGAAATGCACCACGTCCGCGAAGGCAAGCACGGCGCGGCTTCAACTAAGCAAGCCATCGCCATCGGCCTCTCCAAGGCGAGGCGAGCAGGAGTGAAATTGCAGGCTCCCGAAAATGGCAAATCGTCGGCAGGAACCAGGAAAAAAGCCGAACGCGACTACGAGAAAGGACAGAGTCACTCCCGCAGCACGCCCTCTGCCAAGCGTTCCCGCGCTACCAGCGGCGCTCTCAAAAAGAAAGGTCACAGCGCGGCCTCTTCCCGGGAATTATCGCGACAAGCGCATTCCGCTGCCCGCAAGCGTTCTGCCTCGGCGCGTCACGACTCGGCCATGAAAGCCAGCCGCACAAGGCGTAGAGCAAGCTGAACTTCTGCCCCTCAAAAAGGAGGATTTGAAATGATTCGGAAGATGAAAGGCGGTGAATATCGCTTGTACTCCCGCAAGAAGAACTCGAAGACCGGAAAACGGCGCAATCTCGGCACATTCTCCACCCGGCGCGCCGCCGAGCAACACGAAAAAGCCGTGCAATATTTCAAGCACCACTAATCGCAACAGTGCGCTTACCTCGCGAGCGGCCTCTTCCCAAGCTCGCGAGGGCCAGCGCCCATAGAGGCCGCATGCCATCCAGGAAGAAGTCAGCCGGAAAGAAAAAGCGTTGGGTCAAAACTGTGACGACCGACTCGACGCACCCGCCAAAGGGACTCTTTACCAAAAGCGCCGCTACTATTGCGCGCTCACTGGCCTCGAAGAAAGTATCTCCAAAGGGCCCATCGTCCGGTATGCGCATGCTGAACTATTTCATCAATCGCGGCGGCCGAGGCCTGAGCGCCGCCCGCAAGGCAGAATTGCAGAAAGCCAAAACCCTGCTATCCAAGCGAATCGAACGAGCTAAAGATTCAATTGAGAAGAAGGCAGCCTGAGCAACCGCCCGCAGTCTATTCAGTCGAGTAATTAATTTCCATCCGCCGCACCTGCAGGCTTGACACATAAAGCGCGATCAGCGCCACAACCAAAATTCCCAAAATCGCAATCGGCGCCGACACTGGATCGGAATTCGACACCAGCAAAGCGAACAGCGCGGGCGTCCCCGGCGGAGTGGGAATGTCCACGGGGCATAAAGATTTCAAATAATAAATAACGCTAAAGTGCCGCAGCACCGCCGGCAAGAACGGGTTGATCCCTTCCCAGATCAAAATCGCCGCCGCCGGAAGAATCGGATTGCGGAACAACATTCCCGCCACCAGAAAAAACGCTCCGTAGCCCACGCACGCGAGCACCGTCACTCCCAGATAGATCGCCGCGTGTTCCAAACCGTGATTGTGATAGAGATAAATCTCGCGCGCAGCCGGGGTAAAGTGCCACAAGAATGCAATCGTCTGCAGCACCACGCTGGTCGCAAAAATCGTGCAGGTCGCCAGCACTCCCGCCAGAAATTTCCCCGCCATTACGACTTCTCGCCGCACCGGCGCTAAGAAATAAAAATGCAGGCTCCGGTCCAGGATCTCTCCGCGAAACAAATTCATGAAAATTCCCAGGCACCCGAAAAAAACCGCCAGCCGAAGAAAGAAGAACTGGAAAACGCCCGCAAATACGACCGAGTCCTGCCCCACATCCAATCCTTCGTGAATATTGATGCTGTCGACCTTCCCATTCGCCAGCCCGAGAATGAGATCGTTCTGCCCATCAGAATAACGGTAACTCTCGCGCGCCACTTCCTCCGCGGGTCCGCTCGGGTCTGGACCCGGTCGGTGATCGGTCCAGTGAAATACAATCGGCGGCTTTCCCAAGATCGCAATCACTTCCTCTTTTGTCATGTCAGGCTTGATCGCCTGCATATCCTGGTAGGTAAGCGGCCTTTCTTCGCGCCCGGCCATGCTCGCCATTTTGGCGCGGTGGTTGGAACTCACCACGGCAAGCGCGATAAAAAGCAACACCGGCAGCAACGCCACCACGTAGATCCACAGCCCGCGCCGCGCGAAAAACGTCTTCCGCATTTCCAGCCGGATCACCGCCTTGACCTGCGCCCACCACAGGCTCTTCATCGCACGACCTCTTCGCTCCCGATCAAATACTCGTACACTGAAAGCACGTCGTCGTCTGCCGGCGCAATCGATTCAATATCGATCCCGTTCAACGCCATTTCGTTCAGTGTGAGATAGAGCCTGTCCGCGTCGCGCGTCTTCAGCAGCAGTCCCCGCTCATCCTTATGGATGGCAACTTCAATCGTCTGCTCGTACTCCAACATTTTCGCCGCCAGTTCGCGCGGACGGTCGCAACGAATCAGAATCTGCGTGGGATGTTCCTGAATCTCGCTGCGCACATTTTGAATCTTCCCCTCCGCCACTACATATCCATTGCTTAACAAAATCACCTGGTCGGAAATCACGTCGACCTCGTGCAGGATGTGGCTGGAAATAATCACGTAACAACCTTCCGCCGCCGTCGCGCGAAACAGCGCAATCATCTCCGACCGCGCCAGCGGGTCCAGTCCATTCAACGGCTCGTCCAGCACCAGCACCTTCGGATCATGCGCCAACGCTTGCGCCAGACGGATTCTCTGCCGCATCCCCTTGCTGTACCCCGCCATGTTTCGCTTCGCCGCATCCATCAGGTTCACGCGCTCAATCGCCCGCCACGCCAGCCTTTTCGCGCTATCCGCTTCTCGCCCCGCCAGCCGCAAGAACGAATAGATAAATTGATACCCAGTCAATCCTTTGGGAAACGCGTCGAATTGCGTCGAATACCCAACCACTTTGAACAGGTCTTCCGGATCGTCGATCCTGCAATCGAGCACCTGAATCCGCCCGCGCGTCGGCCGCACCAATCCGGTCATCAGGTTCATCAACGTCGTCTTGCCCGAACCATTCGGCCCCACCAGGCTGGTAATCCCCGGAGGAATAGAAAGATTCACCCTGTTCACGCCCAGGATTTCTCCATAAACTTTCGAAACGTCTTCGAAGACGATGCGGTCGTTCATCGCACCACCTCGTACGCGCGCACCTTACGCATCAGCAGTCCCAGGCAGATCGCGCAATACGTCAGCAGCGCCGCCCATGCCTGTGCCACCGGAATCGCATGCTCCGCATCCACTTGAAACAGCGAATTCCACACCGTAGTCATCAGGTACGCAACGTTGAAGAAATGTCCACTCTCGGTTTGCAGCACGGTGTTGATCGCCTGCGCGAAGCCGGCACCGAAGAACATCACTGCCAGCAGCAGCGCGCCCGCCACGATTCTCCACTTCACCCACGCCGAAAGCGCCATCGCCAGCAACGACAGCATTGCGATCCACAGCAGCGACGAAAGCATCAGGCTGCCCGCAATCCACAGGTGTGTCCATGTCCAACTCGCACCCGCAAGGCTCGCCTGCATGATGAATAGCACCAATCCCGGCACCCACGTGATTTGCGAAAGCAGGATCGCCAGCACCGAAGATTTGCCCAACACATATTCCGCCCGCGAAAACGGCCGGCAAAAATATAGCGGCAGCGCCCCATTCGACAGATCCGGCGAAATCAGCCCCGGCCCCGCGAATGCCGTCAACAGAAACGCGAATACTCCCTGCACGCTGATGAAATTGAAAAAGAATTTGTTGTCGATCGACACCAGCCCGCCCGGCACGCCTAGCTGCGCCAGAAAGCTTGCGCTATGCGCCAGGTAAATCATGAACGCGCACGCCACCGGATAGAAAAAACAGATCACGAACAAAACGACCATGAACTTCGACCGGAAGAGGTTCTGTCGCGAGTAACGGAACAGCACCAGAAAGCGCGACCATCCCGCCGTCACTGGGCCGGCATACGGTTTGTAGTTGCGCCTGTAAATCGCCATCCGTTACTCCTTGCCCCGAGTCGTCAGCTCTCCATTGCCTTCAGGAAAATATCTTCCAGTGAATCGCGCCTGAAATTCATTCGCCGGATGCGCACCTGACGCTCCGCCGCCAACCGGAAAATGTCCCGCGTCTCCACGCCCTCCGCCAGGATCATCTTCATCCGGTTCGCCGTCACCGCGCACTCACAGCCCAGTTTCTCGATTGCCTCGGTGAAGTCTCCGTTCGCGCCATAAGTTTCCAGTTCCAGGAATCGTTTATTCGCCCGTCGCTCCTCATCCAGGTTCGAATAGTGCGCAATCTTTCCCTGCTTCAGAATCAGCACCTCGTCGCAAGTGTCCTCCACGTCGCGCAACAGGTGCGAGCACAGCACAATTCGCATTTCCTTTCCATCTCGTATTTCCCGGATCATGCGAATCATGCGCTGCCGCGCCGATGGGTCCAGCCCATTGGTCGGCTCATCCAGAATCAGGAGCTTCGGCCCGTGCACAATCGCCTGTGCCAGCTTGGCTAGCTGTTTCATGCCTAACGAATAAGTTCCGAGTTGCCGGTAGCGCGCCTCCGCCAGCCCAACATAAAACAGCGCCTCGTGCGCCCGCTCCAGCGCCATGTCCGACGGTAGGCCCGAAAGCTCGCCCATCATCCGCACGAACGATACCGCGCTCATCTTGGAGATGAACGCATCGTTCTCCGGCATGTAGCCCACCAGCCCGCGAATCGCGCGGACTTCTTTTCCAATGTCGTGTCCAAACACTCGGGCCGAGCCCGCGGATGGTTTGTAAAAACCAAGAAGAGTATTGATCAGGGTGGATTTACCCGCGCCGTTCGGGCCGAGCAGCCCAATCGATCGCCCGCGCAGGGTGGCCGTCAAACTGCGCAGGATCTCCCGCTTACCAAACTGAACCGAGAGACCCTGCAGTTCGATTAAGGCGGACAGCGGAACAGCAGGCGGCTTCTGCTCCAGCGCGCCGCTTGCTGCTCCGGGTTGGATTGCCGTGCTCACTCGGTTCGCGGTCGCGCGCCTTTCATTGCTCCGCCGCCGAGAATCATCTGCGGCAGGAACTGCCCATTATGCCCCATGGTCAGCAGCGTGCCCAGGTCAAAACCCATGAAGCCGGTATTGCTCGCCACCACAATCTGCGAAGGCTCGCCATAGGCGTAAATCAATCCCGGCGCGGAGTTCGCCGTGAGCGCGTCAATCGACCGCATCTGCTGCGCCGTTGCGACTCCGCTGGATTTCACCTGCTGCACCAGTGGGCCCAGCACCGGACCGATGTTGTGATAGAAAATCGCCGAGAAATTCGTGTACCCATCATTCGGCAACAGCGCCTGAAATCCCGCCGAATGCGAGAGCGTGTATCCCGCCTCGCGCGATTGAATCGCCCGCGAGAGCGTGCCCGTGTCCGGCGCCGCGACCAGATAATTGTCGACAAACGTGTAGTCCACTTCCGAATTCACCGCACTTGGGCTGCTGATCGTGAAGTAAGTCCGCGAACCGACCTGCCGCTGCGTCAATTGCAGCGTATGGCCCTGCATGTTGCCCTCGCGGTTGAAACTCTCGACCAGCTTGCCGATGGTTGCCTGCAGCGTCGCCGGATCGTACACCTCGACAATCAGCTTCCAGCGCGGCGTTGGCAACACCGGCCCGTCGAACGCCATCGTCACTTCGCCGCCCAGCGGCGCCGCAATGTCGTTCAGCACATTTACTCCGGTCTTGGTTTCAAACTCGGCCAGGCGCTCGCTGAAGTTCGTGTCGCCCGCTCCGATTATCTTGAACATTTCTTCCACAATGCTTCGCGGATTCTTGATCACCGCCGAGCTCACCATGCTGGCCTCGGGCGTCACGAACTCCAGCGATCCCATCGAAGCCGGAGCCGCCAGCCACGACGCGACGCCTTGCCGCTCCGATCCGAACATCAGGTCGGCATGACTCTCTGTCTTCCCGCCAACTTCCCGATGTTCCAGCGTCAGGTAGCGCACGTCCCCAATCCCCGGCGGCAATTCATGGCCGCTGCTATCAGCTTGTACGTGCTTCGCGACAATTTGTTCCATGTCGGCGCAGAAAAGCCATTCCGCGCCCTGCTGGTAGGAATTCACGATCTGCTGGTAGAACGGCGTCGCCGCAAACTCGCCGGCATTGCCTTGCTGTTGCGCCCGCATCGCCGCCCGCTGCAGTTCCGCCAGGTCCGGGCTGGCAATCAACAGATCATTGCTCAAATAAACCAGCAGCGGATGCCCCGCCACCGGGACCGCCGCCCACGGATTACGCACCACTTGCATCGCGACCTGCGACGGATTGGAGTTCAGCTTGCGGCTTTCTTTTTGCAGGAAGCCGTCCAGCCCGCCCTGCTGCACTTTCGCCAGCACCACCGGCGCCGTGTACTCCGTTCCATTCTTCCCCACCGCGAATACGATCTCGTCCCCAAGATAGCTGCTGAACGTTTTCACTTGATCGAGAACATCTTGCAGCTTGGGCCCATTGCCTTTTTGTTGCTGCTTCCACCAGTCGCGCAGTTCTGGACTCTGCCTCAACCGGTCCTCGAAAATCTGTCCGGCCTCCGCCAAAGTGTTCGCCAGATTTGGAATCGCCGCATAGATCACGGTGTGATCGGGAACATAAGGCAGCAGCGCCGAGTTGTAGCGCAATCCCGGCCCCGGAATCGCCGCAAACTGTTTCTGCAGCACGGCGAAGTCGCCCAGCAACGCCAGATACTTCGCGGAGTTCTTGCTCCACGCGATTTCGTTTGGAATAGGAACCTTCGCCACGCTCGATCCCGAAGTCGCTTCCTGTCCCGCGGTCAAGTCGGTTGTGTTCTCTCCAAAATCAACTCGCACCACGCCTTCAATCACCGCTACGCGCGAGCCCTTGAGCCCGTGATTCACCGAAAAAATGGTCCCCTTCACCGAAACCAGCCCATCGTCGGTCGCCACATACAAGTGACGTCCAGCAGTCTGTTTCGCAGCCTGCACGATCACCTGCCCACCATCCAAGCGAATTGTTGTGCCCTTCCACGCCCGCGTGACCGAAAGATCGGAGCGCTCGCCCATCTCCACTAACGACCCATCCAGCAGCCGCACTTCGGCTTTCGATCCCTTGGCGGTGCGAACTTCGTCCCCATTCCGGATCCCGTAACCCACCGGAATCACGCGCATCTCCGCGCCCGATCCGGTATAGAGCGAGCCATCCACGCTCTCAACCGCCGCGCGCACCGAATGTTGCCCGGGAAGCAGCCCATCTCGATATGCATTGTTGAATGCCACTCCTGCGACGACCAGAGCGATAACCGCAGCCGCACCAAAAGCCCATCGCCATGCCGCCGCCGTACCCCGCTTGCTTTGCACCCGCCATACCGTCTGCATCTCACCATCCCGCGCGCGCTCCAGCGCATGCCTACACGCGACGCAAGCGTGCACATGATCTTCAAACAGCAGCCCCCGCGCCGGCGCCAGCTGTTTTCCGACGTATGCGGGAATCAGCGCTTGAAAGTCTTCGCACCGCCGCAGCGTGTGCGCCGCGAGATTCGTCTCTGGCTCCGCGCCCGCAATCGATTTTCGCACGCGTTCCGCGGCCTGCGCGACCACCCGGTCGTCGACCTGCTCGTTGCGAATTTCCGCCAGCATCCGATCAAACTTTTCATTCGTCATGGCCTGTCTCCTGAATTCGTCGCGATCCATACGCGCCCAGCTCCTTGCGAAGCTGTTGTCGAGTGCGATGGACGATCACCGCCACCAGCACTTGTGAAATATTGAGCATCCGCGCAATTTGCGGATTGCTGAAGCCCTCCAAAAAACGCAGCGCGAAAATCTCCGCCGGACGCGGCTTCAACTGGGCCATCGCCCGCCCCAACGCCTGCCGCAGCTCGCGCGGGTCCTCCTGCGCAGGCTCCGCCGCCAACTCTGTCAGTTCCTCCGTCCGGTCTCCTTGCCGCGACCGGATCACATCCAACGCCGCATTAATCGCCGCTCGCCGCAAGTAACTCTCTTCATTCTCTAAAACGGGCGCTCCCTCCTCGCGGCGGAACAGGCGCAGAAACACCATCTGCGACACGTCCTCGGCATCCGCGGCGTTGCCCGTGATGCGGTACGCCGTGCGAAACACCAGACCGTGATACGCCTGAAACACCCGCTCGAATTCGTTCGGGAGTGCGATTGCCCGTTCCTCTATCAGTGCGCTTTGCAGGGTACGCCTCCAGTTACTCTGTTTCATAACTAAAGACGGTACGCCGGCAGAATTATTACAGTTCCTGTAGTTTTTATTTTGAGTGCTGGGCAGAGCCGAAGATACCCATACCTCTCAAGCGTTTAGCGTATGCCGGAAAGAAAACAAATCATCGACCACAAAGCACACAAATGTTCACGAAGGTTTTTGTTCCCTTCGTGTACCTTAGTGTCCTTCGTGGTGGAGGGTTTTCTACGATTAGCCTCCCAAGCCCGCTTGTGGCAGTATTGAGTCCGCGAAATCATGCTCGCGAAATCAATGACCTCAACTCTAGCCATCAAGCCAAAAAGCGATTGCCGCTGGGATCTCGTCAGCCTGGGCGAAGTGATGCTCCGCCTCGATCCGGGCGACGAACGCATCTCCACCACCCGCCACTTCCGTGCCTGGGAGGGCGGCGGCGAATACAACGTCGCCCGCGGCCTCAGGCGCTGCTTCGGATTAGACACCGCCATCGTCACCGCGCTCGCCGACAATCCCATCGGACGCCTGGTCGAAGACCTTATGCTGCAGGGCGGCGTCAGCCAGAAGTATGTTCGCTGGGCGCCCTACGACGGCGTCGGCCGCAGCGTGCGCAACGGATTGAATTTCACCGAACGCGGCTTCGGAGTTCGCGCCGCGGTCGGCTGTTCCGATCGCGGGCACACCGCCGTCTCGCAACTCAAGCTCGGCGAAATCGATTGGGACCAGATTTTCGCGAAAGATGGCGCGCGCTGGTTTCATACCGGTGGAATTTTCTGCGCGCTCTCGGAAACGACTCCCGCCGTCGCGGAGGAAGCCATGCAGGCCGCTAAGCGCTCGGGCGCCGTTGTCTCCTACGATTTGAACTATCGCGCGTCCCTCTGGAAATCGATTGGCGGAAAAGCGAAAGCCCAAGAAGTGAACCGCCGCTTGGCCTCGCTGGTCGACGTGATGCTTGGCAACGAGGAAGATTTCACCGCCGCGCTCGGCTTTCCCGTCTCCGGCCTAGACGAAGACCATTCCACGCTGGACACTTCTGGATTCAAGAAAATGATCGAGGCGGTCGTGAAAGAATATCCCTCGCTCGCCGTGATCGCCACGACTCTTCGCCACGCCAAGACGGCGACGGTGAATGACTGGGGAGCACTGTGCTACCACGGCGGCAACTTTTATCAGGCGCCCGTGCGCGAAAATCTAGAGATCTACGATCGCGTTGGCGGCGGCGATTCCTTCGCGTCGGGATTGATTTATGGATTTCTGTCGGGCAAAGATGCGCAATGGTCCGTCGACTGCGGAGCAGCGCACGGCGCACTAGCCATGACCACGCCCGGCGACACAACGATGGCTACGCTGGCGGAAGTGCTACAGGCGATGAAATCGCGTACCGCCCGCATCGAACGCTGAGCTAAAACAAAATCATGAACCACCAAGAACGCGAAGGTTCACAAAGGTTCTTTAAGTAAGCTTTAAGTTTTCCTTCGTGTACCTTCGTGTCCTTCGTGGTGAAGGGCGTTAAGCGGCGAGAACAACATGACTATCGATGAAGTAGTTCGCAGGATCGAGAAGATTGGAATCATTCCCGTGGTTCGCGCAGCGTCGGTCGAAGAGGCCACGCGCGCGGTAGAAGCAATTCGCGCCGGCGGCATCGCGGTGGTCGAAATCACCATGACCGTTCCCAACGCGATTTCCGTGATTCGCGAAGTCGCCGCCCAGCACGGCAAGGACGTCCTCGTAGGCGCGGGCACCGTCACCAATGCCCAAGACGCCGAGTCTTGCCTGGGCGCAGGCGCCGAATTTCTCGTGAGCCCAGGCTTGGCTCCGCCGATGCTCGAGGTCGCCCAAGCCGCCGGAAAATTGGCGATCCCCGGCGCCCTCACGCCCACCGAGTTGATGAACGCTCAGAATCATGGGGCCCGCCTGGTCAAGATATTTCCCTGCGGCAACGTTGGCGGGGCAAAATACTTGCGCTCTCTGAAGGGACCGTTCCCCAAGGCCGCCTTGATCCCCACCGGAGGCGTGAATGCAGGCAACGCCGCCGAGTTCATCGCAGCCGGAGCGTTTGCCATCGGCGTGGGCGCCGACCTGATTGACGCGGCCGCCTTGCGCGCCGGCAATCTAGAGAAAATCTCAGCAGCCGCTCGCGAATTGCTGCAAGCCGTAGCAACGGCGCGCGCAGCGCTTGGCGAGAAGAAAGCACACTGAGTTCTCGCAGGAAAGGTTTTCGAAATGTCTTTGTAAGTTATTGAAGTTGCGTGGAAGTCGTTGAGCCTGCGTGTAAGTCATTGAAATGTCGTAGAGCGGCCTTAGCGAGCCCGTGGACGAAGAATTCCGCGTCCGCTGACCGTCGGGCCGTCCTCCATCGCGATCGTCGATCCTGGGGCGTTTATGGCTCCGCAAATAGCATTTCAGGCGACCAGCGGAGCAAGAAAACTCCACTTCCTGTCCAGATTGATCGATTGTACATACATAATCGTACATCCATCATTTGTGGGTGTTGAAAAAGTCACGTCGATTAGCGGGATGAGAATCGGCAGAAGCATGTTAGAAGAAAGCATTCGCCCATGCTCTGTTGGATTCTGATCGTCGGAGGTCTGCTGATCATGATGGGGCAACACGACCGCTCCGAAGCGCTGTTCTATTACTTCCGCCTAGAAGATCAGGTTCCCGAGAACCATCTGCTGCGGCTGATCGAAAAGCACATCAGCTTTGAGTTTGTGCGCGAGCGGCTGAAAGACAGCTACAGCGACACTGGCCGACCGTCGATTGATCCCGAGCTGCTGCTGCGCATTCTGCTGATCGGCTATTTGTACGGCGTCACCAGCGAACGCAAACTGGTGGAGGAACTGCGCATGCACCTGGCGTGGCGCTGGTTCACGGGCTTGGGTTTCGATCAGGAGAT
>DATBEI010000116.1:0-10642 GCA_036269595.1 Candidatus Sulfotelmatobacter sp. | reverse complement strand
CAGGGCGATGGCGAGGATGTCTTCGCTGACGCTGAGCGTGATGTTGGAGAAAGGCTCGGGCGAGGGAGTGACAGCGGCGCGGGCGGCGGTCTTGCCGCTGTGGGCGATGAGGGCGATGCCGGCACCGAGCAGCGTGGCCATCAGTTGGTGCGCGGGCGGAAGTTGCGCGGTGGCCTGATAGGCCAGAAGTCCGGCGACTGGGACGCGGATGAAAGTGTGCAGGGCGTTCCAGAAGAGGTCGAAGGCGGGGATTTTGTCGGCGAAGAATTCGAGGATGAAGAGGGCGAGGCTGGCGATGATGACGGGCCATCCGGCGAGCAGGAGCAGGCCCGGAGGAAGCGGCATGTGGCCGAAGCGGGCCAGCAGGCCGAGGACGGCGACGGTGGCGTAGAGATTGAGTCCGGCGGCGAAGCCAATTGCCGCCAGCAGGGAGAAGAGTTCTGCGGACGGGATTTTCAGGACGTCCAGCATGGGTCAGGGCAGCAGTGGTCAGAGCAGTATGGCGGGTGGGTGACCTTGATTCAAGATCAAAACCGGAGAGCCGAGGCGGCTGTGGCTACACAAGATCAAAACCGGAGAGCCGAGGCGGCCGTTGCTACGAAGCTAGACGGGAAACTTCAAAACCTGGGCGGGCAGGAGTGCCCGCCCCATATGGTTAGTGACTGTGGTTACAGCGTGGACTCGATTTCAAAACCCCAAGCTTCCAGAAGAGGCTCGGGGATGTACTTGGAATTCTTGTTGCGTCGGGCCCACTCGCGCAGGCGCGTGGAACGGAGATATTGGTCGGGGGAGAGCTTATACTCGCGTACAACCTGCTCGAATTCGGTGATGGTCGGGGTGATGGGCCCGATGGGCTCAGGTTTGCCCCAATTCGGATTTCCGCGTCGCTTCGCCATGAAAAATGCCTTTCCACGTATGGAGATATAACCGCAAGTTCCTTATAACTATTTGATTCTCCGCGTTCCCTACAGGATTCACACTTGGAACGCGGGCTTCGCGTGGATGGAGTAGATCCCACAACGATCCGAACGCAAAGCTAATCGGAGACAGGGATAATACTGTCGATTTTCGCAAAAGTCAACGCCATTCGGTGGTGCGCGGGAGCGACGTTTCTCTAAGATGCGTCTACACAATGACTTAGCGCGTCCTCTTCAGAGAATCGCGATCGCGACAGGAGAGAAGGACAGTAATCGGTGGGTTACGGGCGTAACCACTGAAGACTCAGAGCCATTGATCGCTCAGGCCGATGGAAATAGAGTTAAGTGGGAAGTCCAATCCTTCCTGAAACCTGTGGAAAGACGCTTGCCCGTTAGTTGGGCCACTCAGTTTGTTTCTCAGGTAGGTCTGTTATGAGTCTGAAAGCGCTGCTGCTTTGTTCGGACGCGAAGGTCGAAAGGCTCTTGCGCCGCGTGCTCGGCGATCTGGATATTGCCGTAGAGTTATGCGTGGACTCCGACAGCGCCCTGCGCAAGCTAACCCGCCAGCGATTTGAGGCGGTGATTGTGGATTGCGCCGACGATGGGGCCAACGAGGTGCTGCGCAGCGTTCGCAACGCTCCCTGTAATAAGCAGGCGGTGGCAGTCGCTATCGTTGAACCCATCGTTGGCCTCAAGGCAGTATTTGATGTGGGGGCGCACTTTGTACTGTACCGCCCGGTATTGAGCGAGCGCGCGAAGTCGAGTTTCCGAGCGGCTCGTGCCTTGATGAAGAGCGAAAGGCGGCGAAACACGCGGGTGGCAGTGCAAATTCCCGTGGTGATGCGCAGCTCCGGAGCTGGCAACAATATGAAGGTGTACACCGTCGACCTCAGCGAGGGGGGAATGGCTGTCAAAATTCCGCGGGGACGGCGGCCGACGGGGCGATGGCAAATCGCATTTAGCTTGCCGGGAACACAAATCTCGCTGGAACTGCCTGCGGAATTTGCCTGGGAAGGCACAGCCGATCAGGCGGGGCTGAGGTTTCAGGCGGTTTCGCAAGAAGTCCTGCGGCAGTTGCGCGACTGGCTAAGACAGAATTCTCCGGAGGCGGAACAAGACGATCCGCCGATTCGTTGTCAGCTTACCGATCTGAGCCTGGGGGGATGCTATTTGGAGATCGCCTCGCCATTTCCGGCGTCGACGCGGGTTGCACTCTCTATACGCGCCGCCTCGGTCGAAGTGCGCGCGCAAGGCATGGTGCGGATTATGCATCCCGACAAGGGAATGGGGATCGAATTCATTCAGGCGACACCCGAAGAACGTACGGCGGTGGAAAGACTGCTGGGCGTGCTGACCGAAAACCGCACGCTGTTGCCCGAACTGCTCGTTGAACCGGAAGGTTTGGAACCAGTGCAGGAGCGAGGCAAATTGCGATCCGCGGACACGGACGACCCACTGCTGCAACTATTCCGTGGCGAGACTCTGACAGCCGACCAGTTTCACGAAGCGATGCGCAAGCAGCGAGCCATGCCCGAGCCAGCGGGCGGCGCATCGGCCTCAGCGAATGCTTAGAACCTATATCTCGCTGGTTTGAAATTCTCTGAGCGGGATTCCCAGCCCTTGTCAACGCCACCTCCCAGATGAGCAAACGGATGTGTAAAATCCTGCTACCTGCCCTATGATGAGTAAGGCAGCCGCGCGCGGGCGTGGCGGAATGGCATACGCAGCGGACTTAAGGAAAACTTGAGTGCTCGCCTGGGAAACCGGCGATGCAGAACTGCTCAAATTCGGGGAAACCTTAAATGGCAATCCCGAGCCAAAACCGGTGACCAGCCGGGAAGGTGTAGAGACTAGACGGGCAGCACCTGAAGCTCCGGATTTTCCGGAGGAAGGTGAAGGGATAGTCCAGACCGCAAACCTCGCGTGATTCTTCAGGAGTCGCGTGGGGGCGGCGAAAGCCGTAGACGGTATGAAAATCCGCAGGGCTTAAACGGCCCATGAGGGTTCAAGTCCCTCCGCCCGCACCATGTTTCCACCGTTGGTGTCAGAAAATTAACAGTCACCTGCAATTGTTGACCCAAGTTCAATCCACTCCTGATGCGGTTGATAATGCGCTCGTCGGCGAACTAATCCAAGACATGGCGCGCAGCGCTAGGCCAACCAAAAAAGATGTTGAGCTCTACTACGTCGCGCATAAGAATGAGTTTGAGCAAGTAAGAGTACGGCACATCTTGATTTCCTACGCAACCGCTTTCGCCAGTCACTCGGCGCGGAGCCCGGAAAAAGCACAGGCGAGAGCGGACGAGATCGCGTCACAACTCAAGCACGGCGACGAGTTTGGCGCTCTGGCCGCCAACGAATCAGATGACCCATATACGAAAGCAAAAGGCGGCGATCTTGGCTATGTTTAACATCATCAGTTAGAGCCCCCAGCCGACAAGGCAGTCTGGTCACTGAATCCCGGTGGAATCAGCGCTCCGGTCGAAGGCCGCTTTGGCTATGAGATCGTAAAGGTGGAAGAAAAGCGAACGCAGCCTCTGGATGCGGTCCGTGAAATTGTTATCGGGCAAAATCAAGACAGCTGCAATAGAACGCAAACAGCAACAAGTCGTCGCAGCCGCGCATATTAGTTTGGATCCTGCCTACGCAGATTCGCCTCTGCCATGCGGAACGTCGCGACCATTCAACGCAAAAGATCCTCTGCAAGTGCCGTAGCGCTGGGATGCACTTATCGATTTTCGAACTGCAATCTGAGCCGCATTCCCGTTTAACGAAAATTCTAGATCGTGCGGGCAAGGCTCAAATCAGCGCCCTTTCCTGCTTCGAATCCGTCCCTTCCCCGATTTTTCGGTAATCCAAACTGCGGCAGAGGTCATCCAACAAAACAAAGGGTCATTCCAAAAGCTTGGGCAAAGTAGGCCAATGGGAAAGAGGTTGGCATGAAGATGCTCAAAGAGACGTTGGCTGTCGTTTTATCTCTGGCGCTGGTGTTGGCGACAGTTCCGATCAGCGTGGCGCAGGATCAACCGCAGCAGGATCAGCCACCACAGGATCAGCCGCCGCCAGAAGGCCAGCAGTATAACCAGCAGCCTCCGGTTGCCCCGCCACCTCCGGCGCCCAAGTCTCCCGCCGACTTGGATCAAATGGTCGCCCCGATCGCACTATATCCCGACGAGCTGGTCGCCCAGATTTTGGCGGCATCGACATATCCCGATCAAGTAGTCGAGGCCGACCGTTTTGTCGAGGCTAATCCCGACCTGAAGGGAAAAGCGTTGGCGGATGCCGTGGAGCAGCAGCCATGGGATGAGAGTGTGAAAGCGCTGACCGCGTTTCCTTCGGTGCTCGCGAACATGGACAAGAATCTGTCTTGGACGTCATCGCTCGGCGAGGCGTACGTGAATCAGCAGGCGGACGTAATGAATGCAGTTCAGCAAATGCGACACCGGGCGCAGAATGCGGGCAATCTCAACAACAATGACCAGGAAAGGGTGACCCAGAACAACGGGGATATCGACATCGAGCCGACGAGTCCGAATGTCGTGTATGTGCCGGAGTACGATCCCTGGCTGGTGTACGGAGGCGGATTGGCGCCATGGCCCGGCTGGTATTGGTATCCGGGACTTTATTTTGTCGGGCCGGGGATCGGCTTTGGATTAGGGTTTGGAATTGGATGGCTGGGAGGATACGGATGGGGGTGGAATCACTGGGGATTTGACTGGGGCCATCATTATGTTCGGTTCGATCACCGTCCCTACTACTCGCACAGTGCGGTGATTTTTAATCATAACGATTTTTACCGCGGGCGTGGAGGTTACGCAGGACGCGGTTTTCAGGGTGGCCGCGGCTTTGCAGGCAACCGCGGAGCGACGCGCGGATTTGCACCGCGTGGCGGGGCGGAACCTCGGGGCTTCACGGGTGGCCGAGCATTCACGGGCGGACACACGTATGCCCAGACGCATAACTTCGGCACACGATCGGGAGCCTTCAGCGGATTCGGCCGGAACGGATCGGCCCGGAGCTTTTCGTCCCGCGGAGCCGCGAGCTTTGGCGGGTTCCACGGAGGAGGCGGCGCTCGCGGAGGCGGAGGCCATGGTGGCGGACACCGATAATTGCCTAACGCCAGGCGCGGCAAGCAAATTAAGAACGGGGAGATTGCTATGCGAAGCGTAAATTGGATGCTTCAACGATTGTTAGTTGTCGCCTGCGGAATTGTATTGTTCGGGTCTGCCGCTTTGGCCGAACAGTCGCACCAGAAAACTTTTTCCTCGGCGCAGCTTGCAGCCAACGCGTTGTATGTTGCGGTGCTCAGCGGAGATCAGGCGCAAGTTGTGGCCGTCCTCGGCGGAGACAAGGAAGTTGTTTCCACGGACGACAATTTGCAGGACCAGAAAGAACGCGTGACCTTCACGAAGAACTATCAAGAAATGCATCGGCTGATGCGGCGCTCGGATGGAGCCATGATCCTGTACGTGGGCGCGGCCAACTGGCCATTTCCGGTCCCAATCGTGTCTAAAAACAATCGGTGGTATTTCGATACGGATAAGGGATCCAAGGAAATTCTGCTGCGCAGGGTGGGCGCAAACGAGATCACGGCCATTGAGACCTGTCACGCTTTGGCAGAGGACGGTAAAGCAAATGCGGGGCAGAGCGGGAACACAGACGCAAACGAATATCACATGCCCGAAGACCAGGCACTGCTGCAGTACGCGCACACGGTGGCAAGCGGCCAGGCCGAAACCGAGCAACAGCCTTTTGATGGATATTACTTTCGCAAGATGAACGGGAGTGGAAATGATGGCGCTGCCTTTGTCGCGTTTCCGGCGCATTACCGGTCGTCAGGAGTCATGACGTTCGTGGTCTCTAGTGACGACAAGGTCTACGAAAAAGACCTGGGTCCGAAGACAGAAGCCGAGGCGAAGGAGATGAAGGACTGGAAGCCGGATAAGAGTTGGTACCCGGCGGAGGAGTAAAACCAGCCTGGCCGAGCGAAGATATTCTTCAGCTGACGACGGAAGCTTTCGACGCGACAATGAAGACCAACATTTATGCACCTTTTTGGATCATCAAAGCCGCACTTCCTCACCGCGGCCGGGCTCCTGCATCATCGCCACAACCTCGGAACAGGCCTACGATCCCGCAGGTAACTTGTATGACTATGCTCAGACCTAGGCCGCTACCATGAACTACGTGAAGTCGCTGGCGAAACAACTAGGTCCGAAGGGAATTCGCGTGAACGGTGTGGCTCCGGGACCGATCTGGACGCCCTTGCAAGTGTCAGGAGGCGCTACGCAAGATCATCTGATCCACTTTGGGGAGACTTATCCACTTCGCCGTGCTGGTCAACCTGCCGAGCTCGCCAGCATTTATGTTCAGCTCGCCGCCAACGATGCCAGCTATACCACCGGCAACATCTATGGTGCGGGCGGAGGCGCCGGCCAGCCGTAGGTCCCGCGCGGACTATTCGACCATCGCTAGCCGGTCCGGCGTATTCCGGGATTGTGCTATGTGAAATTGCATCCGTTGGTACAGATGAAGAGTGATGATCACTCTTTGATCTCATTCTGCAGAGGTAACTTCCAATCTCTCGCCGATACGTGACCGGCATGAATCCAGGCAAAACGAGTAATGAGCGATCCCGCGATCGCCGACCACGCGGCCCAGCGACGAAGCGCGTCTGATCTCCGCTTTCCCCCCAACAAACTCGCAACTCGCAGCAAAGTTGGAATGGGTCCGGAGAGCGCTCCGCCGGCGCGGGTTACGAATCCGCTGGCACCATATTTCAAAGGATCGAGATGGCGTTGCGATCGACTTTCAATGCGCAACCCTTCGAAACTCTCGAAGAGAGCAGCGCCCAGTCCGAGAGCCTGCAACGCGCGACTCTTGCGGTGTCCCATCAATTCGAGAATTCCCACTGCTGCGCCCACGCCCGAAGCGGCAAAGTGAAGCGGTAAATCGCTGGCGTTCCGATTCCAAACGGGAATGGCCGTCGCGCCGATCAAGACGCCTGTGTAATTCGAAAAGGGAAGCCCGAATGCAAGGGAGGCTGCCTGCCCAGCATTCTCCAACACGCGTAACGGCAAGGTCGGGCCGTAACGGTCCGTCAGGAATCCAGCGAAAGCCGCCGCTGCAGCCGCGCTGGAAAAGCCTAAGAGAGTCCAAACGCCAACCGACATCGGACTTTGCGGTTTGAATACTCGCAACATCGCCAGAAAGCGCTCGGGACGGCCCAAGTCGGCGACGAGCAAGGCAGGCGAAATGATGGATCCGGCGGCGGCGATCCAACGCGCGTGCTGGACGAGTTCCCGATCGGCGCCGGTATAGTCCGCAATCGCGCCGATTACGGCAGATGCGCCAGCAGCGCCTCCCACAAAAAAATAAACCGGAATCTCCCACGTCCAGGGCGGCTGCTTTAGCAGCGGAATGCCGTAGTAGCCGCTTTCTGGCGAGGCCTGCGGAAAAGGCGCACCTTGAGGACGCGGTGCGACTACAGCCAGTTGGCCTCGCCTTTCTGCTTCTCGCCGGATTTCATCGAGGCGATGCTCGCGTTCGAGATCCAGCGTTTCCCCGGGACGAAGTTGAACCGGATCGCTCATCGCGCTTCCTTTCCATCGAATAAAAATGCCAAGAGCGTTCCTCCAAGAAGTAGTCCAGCCGCCACCGCGGATGAAGTCCATGCTTTCTTCAAGTACACAGTGGGCACTTCAGGAGCTGGCGGAAGGTTATAGCTGCGCGGATCGCCGCGAACGATGAACATGGCGTGCGTTCCGCGCACGCTGCTTTCCGCGGGATCATACAAGCGAGCGTCGGTCATTCCTCTGCTATGCAACTCATCCACGCGCTCCTGTGCCGCTTGGCGCAAACTGTCGATTTCCCCAAACTTAATGGATTCTGTGGGACACGCTTTAGCGCAAGCTGGCTGCAAGCCGACTTTTTGGCGGTCGTAGCAAAATGTGCACTTGAACGCGCGCCCATCTTTCGGATTACGCTCCACTACACCGAAGGGACAGGAGGTCACACAATATCCGCAGCCGTTACAAATATCCGGCTGAATAAAAACCCCGCCGAATTCGGTGCGCACGATGGAACCAGTCGGACAAGCCTCCAGACAACCCGCTTCCTCGCAGTGTTTGCAGACATCGGAAGAGAATGTCCAGGAAGCCTGTTCGCCGGCGTTTCCGCCCAATCCTGGCACCGGCGCCTGTTCGACGAACTTGACATGACGCCAGGTCGACGCTCCCACCGCTTCCGTGTTGTCGTAAGAAAACCCACTCCAGTTAAGGCCATCCTCGCCCAGGTCATTCCATTCTTTGCAGGCAACTTCGCAGGCCTTGCATCCGATGCACAAGGTGGAATCGGTTAAAAATGCGGTAACGCTCATGCGCTTTCCCCCAGATATTCGTGCAATTGCTGCAACGCCTCTTGTCCGCGCGCCCGTCGCCCGGGAATCACGTTGCAGAGCAGCGCCTTGGTTTCCATAATCCGCACATTGGGTTCTTCGCTGATGACGAGTAGATCGTTCACCACGTCTCCAGTAACCTGCCCGCGATATCCCCAGTGATAAGGAAGCCCAACCTGATGGAGAGTTCGACCATTAATCCGCAAGGGTCTCATTCGCGGAGTTACCAGTACGCGGGCCTCGACGAGCGCCCGGGCCGTGACGATCGTTGCCCACTCGCCATGCTTCAATTTCGATTCACTCGCCAATTCTGGCGAGACTTCCACGAATAGTTGCGGCTGAAGTTCGTTGAGATGGGATAGGTGGCGCGTCATGCCGCCGGCGGTGTGCTGCTCGGTCAGTCGGTAGGTGCTGAGCACGTAGGGGAATCGGGCATCGTGCGCAGCCGCGTATGGATTGTCGGGCCGTTTCTTTCGATCTGCTGCGGGATTCGTCTGCTGGCTGTAGAGCGGATTTTCCACTAACGATTCCAATGGCTCGTAATGCGCGGGCAAAGGACCGTCCTTCAACCCGCTTGCCACATACAGCCAACCCACTCCGTCCGCATGCAGAGTGAACGGCCTCGCACCGCCCAGCGCCTCAGTTCCGTGACCCTCATGGATATTCGCCGCGCGATCGGGCGGCATTTCCTTGTCGTAATCGGGAACATCGAGCCCGGTCCAATACTTCTTCTGTTCGTCCCACCAAACCAGCTTCTTGCGCTCACTCCAGGGTGCGCCGTCAGGCCGCGCGGAAGCCCGGTTATAAATGATCCGACAATCATTCGGCCACGCGTAGCCCCAGCCATGGCCGAGCAAGTCCCTGGACTCTCTTTCTTTGGCGCGATTCCGATTTTCCTCTGGAAACACTCCGCAGTAAATCCAGGCTCCGCATGCGGTAGAACCATCATTCTTCAGATCTTTGATGTGCTGCAACTGCTTGCCGCCTGGCAGAGAGAAGCCATTAATTTCTCGCAGCACCTCTTCGACATCAGGTTCCGCATATTTGCCTTCGGTGGAGTAGTTCCATGTCAATGCTCGCAAAGCCTGACTGCGAGGGAGGCTGTCGTCTGCGACTTTCGCTTTCAAGAGCCTGCCAAGATGATAAATAAACCACAGATCACTACGCGCGTCGCCGGGCGGGTCAACCGCTTTCTCGCGAAATTGCAGCAGTCGCTGGGTGTTGGTGAACGTACCGGCTTTCTCGGCGGTCCCGGAAGCCGGAAAAAGAAAAACTTCTGTTGCAATCGTTCCAGGAGAAAGTTCGCCGCGTTCCACTTCAGGCGACGCATACCAGAAGGATGCGGTCTCGGTTTCCACCATATCTCGCACCACCAGCCACTTCAGCTTGGCGAGAGCCTTGCGTTCGAGACGTCCATTGGCGGCTCCAACCGCGGGATTCTGACCCATCACAAACAGGCCTTCCAGCTTTCCATCCGCCATGTCGAGCCAGTAGCCGAAGTGAGAGTGATCTCCCGTCACACGGGGCAGCCAATTGAAGCCCCAGTCATTCTCTTTCGTCGCGGCGTCGCCATAGTATGCCTTCATCAGGCTGATGAAATATTTGTCGAAAGCGGACCATAATCCCGTTCGCGAGCTGTGCTTCTCGATGAAGTTTTTCAACCGGCGCGAGTCTTCCTCGAAGAAGGGCATCGGCAGATAGCCGGGAAGAATGTCGTACAGCGTAGGAATATCCGTGGACCCCTGGATGGAAGCGTGGCCGCGAAGAGCCAAAATTCCGCCGCCCGGCCGTCCAATATTCCCAAGAAGCAATTGCAGAATCGCAGCGGTACGAATAATCTGGACCCCTTTCGAATGCTGCGTCCAACCCACCGCGTAGCAGATCGCCGCCGTTTTGTCTGGGCCCGATGCCGACGAAAAGATATCGGCGACTTTGAGGAATAGATTTTTCGCAACACCGCAATAACGCTCGACCATTTCCGGCGTGTAGCGGGCAAAGTGCCGTTTCAAGACCTGAAAGACGCAACGCGGATGCTGCAGCGTGAAATCCGACTCAAACCTGCCGACATCGCCGGCTTCTCCGCCGCGATCTTTGCCGTGCCCACCTCCGGCCTCAGAGTGGCCAGCCTTTTTGTCGCTTTGTTGGCCGGGTGAACCTTGGTACAGCCAGCTTTCCGGGTCATACTTGTTTTTTTCCGCATCCCATCCGGAAAAGAGGCCGTCTAGATCTTCGGTGTCGCGGAAATCTTCGCGAAGAATGGTCGACGCGTTCGTGTAGTTCACAACGTACTCGCGAAAATCTTTGTTGTTCTCGAGCACATAGTGAAGGA
>DATBEI010000073.1:0-25142 GCA_036269595.1 Candidatus Sulfotelmatobacter sp. | reverse complement strand
GCCCTGTCGATGCCGGCGTTGAGCCAGAAGAGTCAATCGGCGGCACCCGCGGCAACCGTCATGGGCACGGTCACCGATGTCAACGGCGATGTGATTCCGAACGCGACGGTCGTCCTTAAGGAAGTTGAAGGCATTGACCCTCGTACAATCCTGACACCCGAAAACGGGATGTTCGAGTTTCACGATGTGACACCAGGCATTCCCTATCAGCTCAGCATCAGCGCCAAGGACTTTGCAGACTGGACATCTACCCCGATCACACTGAATCCGGACCAGTTCAAAATTGTGAGCGGTATCCAACTGCGAATTGCAGCTGAGCGCACCACCGTCGATGTTCATTACGACCCTGTCGAGGTGGCGACTGAGCAGTTCAAGGCCGAAGAAAAGCAGCGCGTCTTTGGAGTCATTCCTAATTTTTACGTCTCCTATGAGAATGATCCTGCCCCTCTCACAGCGAAGATGAAATTCAAGCTGGCCCTCAAAGTGTCAACCGATCCAGTTACTGCTGCGGGAGTGCTCCTTGTGGCCAGTGCCAAACAGGCAGGAGACACTCCGAATTATGGGCAAGGTTGGGCAGCGTATGGAAAACGGCTTGGCGTAACTGCAACGGATGGCTTCTCGGACATCATGATCGGTGGCGCCATCTTGCCATCGTTATTGCATCAGGACCCGCGCTACTTTTATCAAGGGGCCGGCACAACCCGTTCTCGAGTTCGTCACGCAATGTTTAGTCCCTTTGTTGCCAGAGGCGACAATGGAAAGTGGCAGCCTAACTATTCAAGCCTCGGTGGCGACCTCTCGGCCTCAGCCCTCGGGAATCTTTACTATCCCAGATCCAATCGTGGTGTCGGACTGGTCTTCGGAAATTTTGCGCTCGGCACCGCCGAACGGATTGGCGCCGACCTGGCCCAGGAGTTCCTTTTCGGTAGATTCACCCGAAGAGGCGGTCAAGTCAAAGGCAGCGAGTAGATCCTTCTGTAAGCAGGCGAACGCCACTGTGTTTCGGCAGTGCTAGCCAGGGACGGAGTTGAACCGCGGATGCCAGCCTTTTCAGAAATGAGGAGTGATTACAACGACTTCGTGGCACGGGTGGCGCTAGAAGTTGCTGATAGTTAGTGGTGGAAGCAGCAACTGCGGGTAAAAAGTGCGGGCAGCGGAAAAACCTACCTTCCCACTGAATGACGGGACATCGCGGCGGCCGTTATTCGCCTTCGCACAGTTTCTGTGCCGTCCTTTTTCCGCAGCAGTCACTTCAGTCTTGTCGGGTCTCGACGTACTCGAAGCTGCCGGGTGCGTCAGCGTGGCGTCATCGTGTAGAACAGTGGACGAAATATCGTCTGTTTTTAGTTCAGTTCTTCGGCGAAGGCCCAACAGCAGAGATGTCATGCGCTCGGTTCCGATATCAGTGGTTTGTCATCTTCACTCCGAGATCGAGGCCGGTCACAGATTTGGTGTCAGAATCGTCAGTTCGCCGACTTTTTCCCGCTTCACGGTACCACGCAGGTGGGCGGCGTGATCCATCATCCAAATCTCAGGAATGATTTCGCCGACCAGTTGTCCATGACAGAAGAGGCGCACCACCGAACTCTCAGAGACGACAATCCCCACGGCTTGGGTAACTGCACTCATGTTCGCGGCGGCAATGTGCCGGCTACCGAGTCCCAACGGCACGTCCACTTGTGCGGCCACGGCATCGAGATAGCGGCACGCGGAAAGGAAAATTCCTTGGCGACTTACCACGAACCCGCCGTCCAGCTGTGCCAATTCCTTGATGGTTCCGCGGAGATTGAGATTATTGACATGTCGCGAAGCCTCAGGATGCCCCAGCAACGGATCCAAAATCAACGGCCTGGATCTCGCGAGGACGCTATTCTCATCCCCGAGTGTGAATAGCGTGCCAACGCGTCTTCCCTCTCGGCCCTCGCGAGCAATTTCGACTGCGAGGCCAATTAGGGACTCAAGAACGTCGGGATCATATTCCGTGACTTGGCAGAGAATACTCTCAAACATCCATCCGACTCCTCGCTTCTGTTGACGCCACGGACAGACGGCGCGGATGCACTCTGCTTTGGATGAAAGGCTCCGCTGGAAGATTCAGGCGTTCAATGACAGGAGTTGCGCTACCAATGTTCTTTCTTTAATCGAATCCTGCAGTACCGCGGCCTTGAAGCGCGACGGTTCGTGATTACTCTTTATCTAGATATTCGCCGGGAACATCGTCTTCCGGTACCTCATGAGTGCGAACTTCCTTCTCGTCAGAGTCCTCAGCGCTCTCGACACCAGCAACGACGTCGGCTTCGAACGCATTCCCTTCCTCGATCAACTCGTCGACGCTCTCCGAATCCGCTGCTTCGAGGCGGGACAATCCCTGTAAGTCGCCGGACTGTTCATCCGAACGCGATCGCGGATCGGCCGGTGGAAACAGTACGGCACTCAGACGCTCGCTTTTCTTCCGAGTCTGTTTCTTACCCGAGGCCTTCTTTTTCTCCGCCCTCTGCTGGACAAGTTTCCTTTTTGGGGCAGGTTTATTTTTTGCCGACTTCTTCGCGCGTTTCACTGTCTTCAGTGGTGTTGGCTTCTTGCTTGCAGTCTTCTTCGACTTGGTTGACCTCGTCCTAATGTTCTTTTTGTTGGTGGCCATTCGCGCAGTCTAGCATCGTCGTAATGCGTATGGCAAAGCGAACCGGGCCGTCTGTTCGTCGCTATGTTTCTTTCGAATTCGCGTAGATCAGATGACGTACCTCCGGGTCGTGGGCGACGTAGCTCGATAGGCGTTGCTCCACTTCGCGGTCCGCTTGTGTCTGTCGCTCGTTTTGTCGCAGATGTTCCGCCCACGAATTCACGAGAAATATCTCCAGATACCGATTCGTCACTTCAGTATCTCGGTAGACACCCCACCGATAGCCCCATCGCGACGCCGGATGCGAGCGTATTGATGGATCACCTCCACGAACTCCGCCTCGTTTCTGGAATGACGGCATATTCGACCGCCACCAACACCGGTCCCCCGGTGAAGGTCACTACGGTGAGGATCGTAGGTGAGTGGCGGAGTAGCAAATGGCGGCAACAGTGGCGCCCGTCAACGTTTCCGGCGGCGCGGTCCGCTTGCGAATTGGCCTCTTCCACCTTGCAACCACCAGAATGACGCCAACAAATGACACAAAAGTTCGCGACAAATGCCGTAGCGACGCCCGCGACAGCTATGATTGCGCCGGCGAGTGCAGGCCCAACCACCCGGGCGAGATTGAATTCGATCCGTTAAGCGCAGAAGCTGGTGCTAGGTCGTCCTTGGGCACCAATTCCGGCAGAATTGCACGCCACGTCGGGGTTTCAAATGCATCTCCTGCCGAGAGCGCAAAGGTCAGCGCCAGCAGGAGCCAGGGCGACATAAAACCAGCGATGGTCAATACCGCGAGAAGGAGCGCCACACCCATCATCCACGACTCGGTGAATAGAATCAGCTTGCGGCGGTCGACGATATCGCCGGCGGAACCCGCGGGAAGGGCCAGCAGAAAGTACGGCAGCGAAGAAGCGGTCTGGGTGAGCGCGACGTAAATCGGCCCGGCACCGAGTGACACCATCAACCAGGCAGCCCAACGTTCTGCATGAAAGTGCCGATGTCGGAAACCACATCTGCGACTAACAGATTGCGGAAGGTCGACACACGCAAGGGTCGCCACAAGCTCGATGCCCCCCGCGCCCTCAAGTTCTTTTCAGCGGTATCGGTCAATCGGCCTTGCCCCCTGGTCCCTGTCTCGCAGGCGGCAGCCAAGATGTGTGCGCTCCGACCGTCAGCGCCCAACCATCAGGCGTTGATCGAGCCGGAACTTATTATCGACCTAAGGCAGATATCCTTCGCTTCTCCACTGCCTGTAAAGGATCAACTGCTCATTGCTCCAGTAAGGGCCACCGGGAGGCATGGATTGGTTTGTCAGACTGTCCTCGACACCTTGAGCATTGCCGTGATCGTTTGAAGGATCCGCCATATATGTGTAGTTGTCGAGCAGAACGTTATGTTTGTTCATGTGGTCGATATCAACCTGCCTAAACAGCGGTCTAATGTCCCTCTCGAAGGAAACTGGCATTTTCTCTCTCCCTTCTTAACATCCCCGCCTTTCTCCTGGCCTGGTGAACGCGGCAGGCGGCGGCGCCCCCAAGCTACTTTGGATTTCTCGTCGGCTTTCTCCAGATGGCTACCAAATTGACACCGCTTCGCGGATAAGATCTTGTTGGCGAAGTCAGCCTCGCTACGTGTATCAGCTACTAGCGGCCTTGATACGATCCGCGACGATCTCGGCCGTCAAGATGACCGTTGGATTGATCGCTACGATTGGAGTTCTCCTTGTAGATAACAATGTAAAACTGTAAGAAGTCAAGGAATTCGCGCAACTGTTCAGAGAGGATCTTGGTCAGATCCTCGGGCTCTTGGCACAGAGAAAGAGCTTCGCTAAGGCGAAGCACTGCCTCATATCGTCGACCGTCTGTCCGCTGCGGAATGGACGTATGCACGCTCATCTGGTTCTTGGGTCGCAGTGTGATCGATTAAGAAGTTTAACGCATAAGACACAATCAGGGAGTGGTCCGAAGCCCGCAAAATCCAGAGGATTGTCAGCTCACGAATCGGTCATGCCGTGCTGGATCTTCATATCTGACCCAGTCCACCTATTCACCAGTCGGGTCGCCGATGAACAGCTTGGTTCGGATGGTGAGGATCAGATACGATTGACGGAGCGACTCTAGTTTTTGTCATCCCCAGTCGCTGCGAACAAGACCCGCGCCAGGAGAACGATGCGAAACAACGGCCGAACGGTGGTTTACTGGTTTCGTGAAACCTGGGTTCGTGCCCGTGAGTCTAATCAGTGGTAATTCCCATGGGAGATTGGATACGATGGGCAACGCTTCGACAGCACTTATCACGGGAGGAACGAGCGGAATCGGTCGTGCGACAGCCAACAAACTGGCGCGGCTTGGCATCCATGTTGTGGTCGTGGGACGAAATGCAGAGCGGGGCAAGAACGCAGTCGGTGAAATTCGCGCGGCAGGAGGCAACGCGGATTTTATTTCCTCGGATCTTCGAGATGCAGCCAGCGCACGCGACGTGGCAAAAAAGGCGATCGAACTCGCGAATGGTCACATCGATATTCTGATCAATAATGCTGGGATCTATCCGTTCGGGCCCACCCATGAAATGACCGAAGAGCAGTTTGACCGGGTTTTTTCAATCAATGTGAAGGTGCCGTATTTCCTGGTCGCGGAGCTGGCACCACTGATGGCAAAGAGGGGCAAAGGTGCAATCGTCAATCTGTCGACCATGGCTGCAGATTACGGCGCGCCGGGAATGAGTCTCTACGGTTCGAGCAAGGCGGCTATAAATCTGCTAACGAAGACTTGGGCTGCTGAATACGGCCCGAGCGGCGTGCGCGTGAATGCGGTGAGCCCTGGGCCCACGCGCACGGAAGGTACGGATGCGATGGGCGAGGGTCTGGAGAAGCTAGCGGCGCAGGGACCGGCGGGCCGTCCGGCTACAGCGGACGAGATAGCGGAGGCAATTGTCTTCTTGGCGACAGATCGCGCCAGTTTCATTTACGGTGCCAAGCTCGCCGTGGACGGAGGGCGCACCGCGATCTAAAGTAAAATCGCGAACACTTCCTAACTTCTTCAATCCTGAGTTCCGAGCCGCAGGAGGGGAATCGCAATGGCAAGTCTTCAGGAGCGACTGAACGAATTTAAGAAATCATTTGAGTCCGGAGCTCCGCCATACAACGCGCCACGCGAAGCAATCGAAACCATGCATCGCGCCACAGCCGAGCTTAAGGCTACAGGAATTGTAGAGAGAGCGTTGAAGGTTGGGGACCATGCTCCCGGCTTCACCCTATTCAATCAGGATCACGTACAGGTGAACTCGGCCGATCTACTCCGGCAAGGACCGCTGGTCGTCAGCTTCTTCCGCGGGCATTGGTGACCTTATTGCAATATGGAGCTGGAGGCTCTACACGAGATCCATTCCGAGGTTCGAGCCTTGGGCGCACAAATTGTTGTAATCACTCCTGAGCTCGAACGGTATACCCGAGCTCTGCACAAAAAGCTGAACCTGTCGTTCGATATTCTGACGGATCTTCACCTAAAGGTCGCGGAGCAGTTTCGGCTCGTTTTCACACTGCCGGACTACTTGCGCGAGCTATACAAGTCTTTCGGCAGCACCTTAGACAGATTCAACGATGAGCCGGAATATCGATTGCCGATACCTGCACGCTATGTAATCGATAAAGGGAGCATTATCCGCGCGGCCGATCTGAATGCGGATTACACAATCCGTCCAGAGCCGTCCGAAACGCTAAGGCAATTGCGGACGCTGGGTGGGACCGCAGCAGACTAGCACAATGGGAACGGATTTGGCACCCCGTCTTGGCGAAACACTCGAAGCGCTTCTCGCTCGAAGACGCGCTTTCGATCGGGGTGGACCGGATGCAATGGAACTTTGATCCGATGCGTCAGCAGGTCGAACGTTGGCGAGCACAGCAGTTGTCAGCAGAGGCGGCAAAGCTGACAATCTACAGGGCGTTCATCGAAGGCGATCCAGACGTCCCGAAACATCTCGCGCGAAGAGTACACGAACTGTATTTCAATCCTGAGCATGAGGAGTTCGAACCTCGAACGACGTGGAGCCTATCAAACGCGTTCACCTCTGCATTCAAGGAACTGGACCCGATTCCGCAGTTTAAGGCCACTGCCAAGCTGGGTGTGTTCCTGGAGGCGCGGTTCACCGGGTCGCTCTAGCGTATCGAGCGGTATCGGCCGACCGCTCCTTCCTTAACCACATCTATGAAATCGTCGGCTGCGTCAAGTGCTTTTTGCGCACGCTACAGCGTGCACTCGGGAGGCGAGCGCCATTTCGCTCTATTAGAAAAAGTTTTGCCATCGTCAACCCCAGGCTCGCTGCTAATCGTTCGGTCGGAACTTTCGGTTCGACCTAAACATCTATCCGATCGACTTCGACCATGATGATTACTGCAAACTCCCTTCTCCGGAAGGGAGCGGGACGCCCGAATCAGAGGCTCGATGCTCTACCACACACCATGTGGTTAGACGAGCTACCCACGTGCGAACCGGGCCGCGTTTGCCGCAACTTCACACAATTGGTTGATTGTGAGTGTCGCTATATCGGGCCGGAACGCAGCCGCCGCTCGATACGAGTCGAAGGCATATTTGATTGTCAGCCAGACTATCGTCTTGCAAAACTGCCAGGACCCCGGTCAATTTCACAGCGCGAACGTCCCAAAACTGGCACAGGGAGGTTCAGTTCATTACGCTATACTGCGTCCATGCTTTCCTTAAGGTCCAGGAGTTAGCGCGTGACGCAGATCAGTTCCATAAGACCAGCTGCAGACGGACGTGGAATGATCAGTTCCGACGATGAGCGAAAGCCGTGGCTTACGGCGCTGGAAGCCCGCTTTACGCAAGCGGAGCCGAATCTCAGCGCCAGCCGTCAGGGGCTGCTTCGCAAAATTCTGGATCACGCTGAAGAGACTTATTTTCTTTCCTCCCGGGCTTTGGCCAAAAGATACGATCTGGATCCAACCACGATCGTCCGCACTGTTCAGGCCCTTGGTTATAAACGGTACGGAGAATTTGCAGCCGATTTGCGATCACATTTTGTGACGCGGATTACTCCTTACGCGGTGATGAAATCAGCGGTGCGCGACAAGCGCAGTGTTGCCAGCCATATTGAACACACTCTGGAGATTGATGTACAGAATCTCAACGCTCTGCGTTCTCAGTTGGATGTGAAGCAAGTTGTGGAAATTGCCAAGCGCATCGATCGGGCACGCCGGATTATGGTCGTCGGCATCGATTTCGCCGCTTCGCTCTCGAATCTTCTGGCCTACGGACTGGTATCGGTCGGCTACGATGCGGAGGCACCCGCAGGATCTGCGGGCAACTTGCAGCAGAAAATTCTTCTTTTGGGACCGAAAGATTTACTCATTGCCATCAGTTTTGGCCGCTGCCTTCAAGATACGGTGGATTCAGTCATTCGGGCTCATGGAAACGGCGTTCCGACTGTTGGATTTACCGACAGCGAGAAGAGTCCCATCGCCCGCTTTTCGGACGTCTCTTGGGTCACTTCGATCGCCAGTCCGTCTTTCCACGGCTCCTACGTAGCGGTCGTTTCTGCCATCAATGCCTTGCTGGTGGCGTGTTCGCAGCTTCATCCGCAGCGCTCTTTGTCGGCATTGCGGCGAAAAGAGCAAGAATTCAGGTCGCGTTGGTATACGCCAACTCCGGCGAAGTCGGGCACGAGAACCTCGGGAAACGAAGAGTAAGAGACAACTCTAATTTTGCGTTCCGACCGAGGTTCTTTCGGAACGTGTCCAACCCGCGCCGCGTAGAACCCTGCCCGCGTTCGTTCCGGTCAGCTTCCCACCTTCATATTCCAGTTTTCCATTGACGAAAACAAATTTCACGCCTTCGGACATTCCAGCGGGGCTCTCGTAAGTTGCTTTATCGATAATGGTCACCGGATCGAAAATGGTGATATCGGCGAAGAAGCCTTCCCTCAAGAGCCCGCGATCTCGCAAACGTTCGCGCTGCGCAGGAAGAGAGGTAATTTTGCGGACTCCCTGTTCCAGGGGAAGGAGATGCTCTTCCCGCACGTAATGGCCGAGAAAGCGCGGCATCGATCCAAACGCGCGCGGGTGGTTGTGAGGATCGAATAATGGACCATCGAGAGAGGTTTCGCTGCCGTCAAGGCCTATGCTGGTCCACGTTTGTTGGAGCCCGTAACGCAGATCGTTCTCGCTTGCGATGAAGTAGATTGCGCCGGTTTGGCCTTTGTCCGCGGTAACAAAATCCATAAGGGCGTCCAGCGGTTCTTTTCCCTGTTCTTTCGCGACCTGGGCCAGCGTCTTGCCGTCGTATTTCTTAAGATCGGGATTCACAACGCCGGATACGATGACTCCCGAAGCGCCGCCACTGCCAAGATAAAGGTTCTCCCAATTTGGATGTTCGGTGGCCAAGTCCTGCTTGATGCTGGCGCGAGTGGCAGCGTCTTTTAGTCGCGCGAGTAGCTTTTCAGTACCGCCGTCGGCCACCCAAGGCGGCAAGCTCGAAGCTAGCGCCGTTCCGCCCGCAACATACGGATACATGTCAGCGGAAACGTCCTGGCCGGAGTCGCGTGCAGCCTGAATGGTTCCAACGATCTTCGGCATCGTGCCCCAGCGCGGTTTTCCAATCACCTTCAAATGAAAGATCTCGACCGGCAAATGGCCTTCGCGGCCAATCCTCAGCGCCTCGTCCAGGGCGGCGGTTTCACTCTGGCCCTCGCTGCGCATGTGCGTCGCATATATTCCGCCGTACTGACCGGCGACTTTGGCCAGTTCGATCAATTCTTCCGTCTTGGCGTAGTGTCCCGGAGGATAAATGAGTGCGGTCGAGATGCCGAATGCACCTTGCTGCATTGCCTCCGCGACAAGGGCTTTCATCTTATCGAGCTCTTCAGGAGTAGGGGCTCGATCAATATCCCCCAGAACTGCCACCCTTACCTGCGCGGCGCCGACATAGGTACCGATGTTCAATCGAGTACCAGATTTTTCCAGGCGAGTGAAGTAACCATCCAGCGTGGTCCAGTCCACAGTTACATGGTAGTTATCGAGTTCCGGCTGCAGATCGGAAAGCGTAAGTGCATTCTGCGGTGCGATAGAATTTCCTTCGCCGGTGATTTCGCTGGTGATGCCCTGCGACAATTTGCTCAACGAGCGGTTATCGATGAGCAGAGCCATCTCGGACTGCCCAAGCATGTCGATGAAGCCAGGCGCGACGACCAGGTTGTGGGCATCGATGATCCGCCTGGCATTTGTGCCATTCAATTTCCCTATCTTTACAATGCGATCACCACGAATCGCTACATCTCCTGAAACCCAGGGATTTCCCGAGCCATCAATGATCCTTCCATTCTTAATGATGACGTCGTAGGTATCGCTCTGATTCTCTTGAGCAACTGCCAGCGGAACCAAAGAGAGAATGATCAACGCAGCACTGATGACGCCAATTTTGGCAAGTAACGTTTCCATGTTCGACGCGGTCCCTTCCGAAGATAGTTTGCAATAAAACCGTTAGCTTATGCCTGCGCCACCATTTCGGCTTTCCACTCTCTGGTACGAACCGTGAGTTGATCGACCAGTTTGCGTTTCACCGCAAAGCCAAGCCCGGGGCGTGTGGGAATCTGGATAGTTCCACGTGGACTGACTTCAACCTCGGGCTCAATAATATCTTCATCCCAGTAGCGTTGGCTGGCGGAAACGTCTCCCGGCAAAGTGAAATTCGGTAATGTGGACATTGCGATGTTGTGAGCCCGCCCGACACCCGCTTCCAGCATTCCGCCGCACCACACCGGTAATGAATGTTGTTGGCAAACATCGTGTACCTGGCGGGCCGAGCTGTGTCCTCCAACTCGGCCTAATTTGATGTTGATGATGCGACATGCACCCATTTCGATGGCCGCCTCCGCGTGCGCGGCGTTGTTGATGCACTCGTCCAGGCAAATTGCGGTGCCAATCTGCGACTGAAGTTTGGCGTGAGAGTGAATATCGTCCCACTGCAACGGTTGCTCCATCATCAGCAGATTGAACTGGTCGAGTTCTTTCAGGTGGCTCGCATCTTTAAGATCGTAAGCCGAGTTTGCGTCCACCGATAAAAGGATGTCAGGAAATTCCTTTCGCACCGCGGCGACAAAATCGAAGTCTTTGCCGGGCTTGATTTTGAGCTTGATGCGTTGGTATCCGTTTTTCAGTTCTTCCTCTACTTTTCGGGTCAGCGATTCCGGATTTTCGCGAATGCCCAAAGAAACGCCGCAGGTAATCTCCTGCAAGGTTCCGCCGAGCAGCTTCGAAAGAGGAATGTTTCGCAGTTGCGCTTCCGCATCCCAAATCGCATTCTCTACGCCCGCTTTGGCCATCTGGTGTCCACGAATCGCGGATAATAACGCCGCCGCGTCACCGGCGTTATTCAGGCGTTTGCCTAGCAATCGGGGCGCGATGAAATCTGAAATGATGTGCCAGGCCGTGTCGGTAGTCTCGGAATTGTAAGAAGGGCTCTCGATGGTAGTAACTTCTCCCCAGCCGCTGACGCCATCGACAACTATCTCGACCAGAAGAATCCTGCGAGCCTGGGTCACGCCGAAGCTGGTCTCAAAGGGTGCCTTGAGGCGCATTCGAAGTTCGCGCAGGACGATGGTTTCAATTGTCATAAAACTCCATTCAATGTGCTTCCGATCTCTCGCCACTTCGGCGAGAGTGCGATAACTGCTCGAACGTGAGATTCAGAATCGGATATTGCTGCCAGTCCTTGTAGTCGAAGTGCCACCACTCGTATGGATAAACCGTGAAGCCCTCCGCCTCCATAGCATTGCGAAGCAGAGCGCGGTGCCAACGTTGCAACGACGTTCCGCCCGGATAAAACGCGTATGAGCGCTCCGACATTTCATCGTAGCCGCCGGTCATAACCACAGGCGTTCCAGTCTTGAGATCGTAAAGCGTGAGATCGACAGCGCAGCCCCGGTTATGACGCGAACCTTGCTGAGGATCCGCTACAAAGATTTTCTTGTCCTGCGGGGTCGCATCCCAAAAGATCTTAGTGACATACCAGGGACGGTAGGCGTCATGAATGAGCAATCCATATCCCAGTGGCCGCAGTTCTTGCACAACCCTTGCCAACGCCTCAGCCGCGGGTCGTTGCAGGAATGCCTTGGCTTCTTCGTAGACGGGTGTGCCCAGAAAGTTATTCGGCGTTGCATACCCGATATCAGGCTTTATGCTGGGGTCTAAGGTGGTCAGATCGACCAAGTCGGGAGGCCGCAAAGCCGCGCTCTCTTCCGGCGGCTTCGCCGCTAGCGCCCGCCGCCGCAACTCCGCTATCGGTTCGCTGGGATGAACCTGAAGCCCCGTCGCTATCTCACGGCGCTTGAAAACGACTGCGCCAATCTTGACTTCGGTTGCTCGACCGCTCGCATCACGGGTGAAGACAGCGCTTTCGCCTTCATACAAACCGTGTTCGGGAAACTTGAAGACATCCCCGGACTGCTGTTGCAGCGGATCGTGCTCGAACCACTCAATCAGAACGTTGAGCTTTCCATCCTTCTCCAGGACGTAAAGCACATCATGGTCCCATCCGTACTGCCCGATCAGTCCGTCAAATTGCCCTGGAGCTGGTGCTGGCTGCCGTGGTTCTACTCGCTTGAGGAGCTTGTCGCCGATGCGAATGCCGGCGTCCACTGGGACAATTCTTTTTTCATAGTTCTCATCGAGTCGGCCATCGGCAACCAACGCGTCTCCCAACATGCGCAACTCGGACTCGAATCCGCCCCGGACCGAAAGCATGTGGAGCGTACCCTCGCGCTCCATCAGATCAACCGCGTCATCGCCTTCGCCATAGCGGCCTGCGAGCTTGCGAGCGAGTTCAGGTGGTACGGGCTTCGTAGTTTCGAAAGTGGGCAGAGGCTTACCGGATCGCAAGGCCAGCATCAGCTGCAAAGCGTGCTTGGCAACCGCGTTGGTGACCGCGTTCGCGGCATCCATAGTGGTTACCGTCACCACGCCGAGCTTATCTTCCGGCAAACCGACCACTTCTGTGGCGAAGCCGTAGATCGCGCCACCATGTCCGATCACGCGATGACCGTCCAGTTCTGATACTGCGAACCCCAGACCATAGCCCCTCTTTTGTCCTGGCTTCGCGAACTGGGGCGTCCACATCTGCTCCAAGGTTTCGGGTTTGAGAATTTGCGCCTGCGGACCACGGCCGCGATCGAAAAGCACCATGAGGAACTGAGCCAGATCAGTCACGGTCGAGTACATGCAACCTGCGGGCGCCAACCCCAACTCGAAGGTGGGGGCGGGAAATTTTAGCCCGTCGTAGGTCCACATGTAGGCTTTGGCAAGATTGCGGGTCAGGTCAGGTTCGGGAGCAAAGGAACTCTCGTGCATCCCGAGCGGAGCGAGCACAGCTTGCTTCAGATATTGGGGGAAGGATTGGTGATTCAGTTCTTGGAGCGTGTAGCCGACTACGGCAATGCCTGCGTTTGAATACTTCAGATGTGTTCCGGGGTCGTAAACCAGTTCCGTCGAGTTCATACTGCGTACCGTAGCTTCGAGGGTTGGCTCGGTCGGATCAAAGTAGTTGCCCACCGGCGGCTCGCGCAGCAATCCAGAACGGTGGGACATCAATTCTCGTAAAGTGATCGGGTTCGGGAACGGATTCTGCGGGTGAAAATCCGGAGTATATTGGCTTACAGGGATATCCAGGTTGATCTTCCCCGCTTCGACCATCTGCATGATTCCAATATCAGTGAACAACTTCGAAACGGAGCCGACGCGATAGACGGTGTGAGCCGTAGCCGGAATTTTGTGTTCGGGATCCTGATAGCCGAAACCCTGCGCCCACACGACCTGGCGCCCATCGACCAGCGCAATCGAGAATGCGGGCAGATCCTTATCAGCCATTTCCTGGTGGATTAAGGATTCGAGCGCACGGGCGAGTGGAGCATAATCGTTTCGCGGCGGAGTGTTGGCCTGAATCTGTGCGTTTAGAGCTGCGGTCAGGAACAGCACAGGGACAGCGGCGCTAACCAGAATGTTTCGGAGTCGATTCGTGCCTCGCATGCAGAGCTTCCGGTTGATCATGATTTATTTCTTTTCCTGCGGTGTTTTCTCAGACACCCGAGTAAAGATAATTTCCGGCGCATCCGGCTCGAATGGCGCTGCAATGCCGTCGATGTCCCCACTCATATTGGTCAGAAACCGCAGCTTGCCGATATCGACCGCCCCGGTGGAGTTGGGGGGAGCTTCGAAAACGTCGTATTCGTAGCGATGCAGCGGAAACGACAGCTGATTGAGAGCGGCGCTAAAACCATCGCCGGATAGCTGGATCGTGATAACACCGTAGCCGGGATTCTCGTAACGTCCAGCGTAGTCTTTCAATTCATGCGATGGATGCGTGTCGGGCTTGCGCTCGGAAAGCTCTTTCTTATTTTCTTCTTCTTCGGCAGTCTTCTGTTTAGCCTCCAGCTCCTGGAAGTGTTTGGCCCAATCGACCGAGTCGAGGCCAAGCAGATGGTCGTAAACGTGATATTGAACGATTTCCGGGACAGGATCGTCGGTCAGCAGATTCGTCAGAATCACCACGCCGAGATTCTGGTCAGGAAGCAGCGATAGCAATGCATAGAAGCCATCGATGCCGCCGTTGTGCCACCAGAGCGGATGGCCGCGGTAAGACGAAATCACCCAGCCCATGGCGTAACTGCGTGGGCCGATCTCCTTTGAAGGCGCGCCTCCCGGCATTGGCACCTGCGGACTGTGGCTCAAATTCAGATTCGCTTCCGATACGAGCTGGCGATCGCCTGTTTTTCCTTTTCCCAGTTGGAAGATCGCGTATCGTGCCATGTCATCGACATTGGAATTAATCGAGCCCGCCGGCCCAATGGCGCTCATAACGTGAAAAGGTATTTCCAACACCGCGCCGCTGTGTTCGTCCTTGCGGTAGGGATGGGCGAAATCAGGATTCTTCTGGCTGTCGACCACCGAAAAATTGCTGGAATTCATCTGCAACGGTTCGAAAATGCGGTGCCGCACGAAATCTTCCCAGCTCCCGCCGGAGACTTTGCCGACCAAATAGCCAGCGGTCATAACGAGCATGTTGTTGTAGTGGTAACCACTGCGGAAATCATGATCGGATTGCAGAAATCGTAAACGGCGCACCAGGTCTTCGCGGCTGAAGTCGGAGCTGTACCAAAGCAAGTCATGGCCGGCCATTCCCACACGATGCGAGATCAGATCGCGCGGAGTCATGCGTTCGCTGGCCACCGGATCGTACATCTGGAATTCGGGAAGGTATTGCCCTACTGGCTTGTCCCAATCGAGCTTGCCCTCATCGTTCAGCATTCCCATGGAAAGCGAGGTGAAGGACTTGGAGATGGAGCCAATGGCAAAGATCGTCTTGCTGGTGACTGGCAGATTGCCGTTGACGTCCCGCAGACCGAAGCCGTGCGAATAGATCACCCGGCCGTTCTGTACGACTGCAATGGCCAGACCCGGCACTTTCCAACTCCGCATCTGCGCCGGGATGAATTGTTCCAGATCATCGGGCTCCGCCGTGTGCTGGGTTGGCGCGATCTGCGCCGCGACGGGCAGACTGATCACAACCAAGAGCACCAGCTGCAAGAGAGCAATCCCGCTTACCTTCACTTCCCGTCGCGATGAAAGTCGTGGATAAGCTTCGGCCCTGGTTTCGTTGCTTGCTGATATCGCTAACACATTCATCTTTGCTTCACCTTCTTCGCCAAATTAAGTAGCCGGGAATACCCGTAAGGACAACTCCAATCCCGAGCGCCGAGCGGGCGGGTTGCGCGACAATTGTATTCAGCACGAACGCGGCAACGGTCGCGATGAAGATCAGCGGAGTCCACGGATAGCCCGGAACCCTGTACCGGGCTGATGCCGCACTCTCGCGTTTTCGATAGACAAAAATACTGGCTGCGGCCAGTGCGTAAAAGCTCCAGCCCACAAAGACGACGTAGGTCAGCAATTGCTCGAACGTTCCGGTCACAGCCAAGATCGAGGCCCAAAACGCCGTTGCCAGGATCGCGAATGCGGGAGTGCCGAAGCGTGGGTGAACTTCCGCCAGCCAGTGAAAAAATAAACCGTCCTTGGCCATCGCATAATAAACGCGTGGAGCAGTCAGAGCGATCGAATGGGCTGCGCTGAAGATCGAGATCAGAATCACAATCGCAACAACCCTGGCGACTGCGGGGCTGACCGCCGTGGCCAGTGCAGTGGCAGCCACCCGGTTGGAATTGGCGGCGCCTTCGATACCAAGTGCCGCCACATAGCCGAGGTTCGCCAGCAAATAAATGCCTATCAGCGTGAAGACTCCAGCCAGAAAAGCTAGTGGAAAGTCGCGCCGCGGGTTTACTGTTTCTCCTGCGGCGAATGTAGCGTACTGCCAGCCTTCATAAGCCCAAAGCACGCTCACCAGCGCCAAGCCGATACCCGAGAGCCGGGACGACAGCGGTATGGAAGGCAGGGCCGAGTGAAGCTGTATCCGATTGCCAGACCAGAGCAACAGGCCGGCCATCGCCAGAATCGCTGATACCTTCAGAGCGGTGGCTACGTTCTGCAGGTTCGCGCTCTTACGAGTTCCGAGAACATTCACCGCCGCGATGACGCCGATCATCGAAACCGACACAAGTCGCGCGATCCAGGGGGCAAGAGAGACCAGTTCCGCAAGGTAATTGCTGAAGGCAACGGCGAGAGTCGCGATCGAGCCTGTACTGACAACGAAGAAGAGAATCCATCCAAACAAGAACGCGGGGAACCGGCCGAAACAATCGCGGATATAAACATACAACCCGCCTGCGGCCGGGTTCATGGCGCTCAATTCCCCGTAGGTAAGGGCGCCCAGCAACGACAGGATTCCTCCAACCAGCCATACTGACAAAGCGACTAACAGAGAATTTCCCACGGCTTTGAGGACTAAGCCCGGCACCAGAAAAATTCCTGAGCCAATCACCGTGCCGATGATCAGGAGCACAAGGTCAGGCAAACGCAGTACCTGGCGTAGCTTCGTGTCGCGGACTAAATGTTCGGAGCAGGTTACCGCTGGCGAGGAAGTAATCAAGTTTGACCCGGCCTAAAACAATCCGGCCTAGTTTTTGAATCCGTCGGATCTGATAAAGGAGAAAAGCAACATCTGATGCTCAACGTTGACATTGTGCACTACCTGATGTAGAACTGCAACCGCATTAATGTAGATGGAAGGATCCGTACAAGCGCAACAACGGATGAATTTGATCCGCGCAACGGTATGATGACAATTACGGCGATGTGCAGTCGTTGCTTCTCGGCCATTTTTTGCTTACTCGCGCTCGCCTGCCTGTCAGCCTGGCCGCAAGTTCCGAAACCCAAGCCGACGACCGGAACCTCCAATCCTTCCGCACACTCTGCACAATCCACCACCCCTGAAATCACTACCAGCGATGTCGAAGCCTTTCTCGACGGTCTAGTGCCGATGCAGCTTCAGCGCGACGACATAGCTGGAGCGGTCATCGTCGTTGTAAAGGACGGAAAAGTTCTCGTCAGCAAAGGCTATGGGTATGCCGACGTCAAAAAAAGAACACCAGTGGCCCCCGACGCCACCTTGTTCCGACCGGGCTCCATTTCCAAAACGTTTACCTGGACTGCGGTCATGCGGTTACAGGAGCAGGGAAAACTAGACTTCGACCGCGACATAAACGATTACCTCGATTTTCAAGTGCCACACACCTTCGGCCGCCCTGTCACGCTGCGCAATCTCATGACCCATACTGCCGGGTTTGAAGAGGTCATCAAAGACCTCGCCGTGGACCGGGCAGACGACTTACCTTCTTTGCAGGCCTTCATAAAGACTCACGAGCCTAAGCAGATTTATGCTCCCGGCACGATACCGGCGTATTCAAACTACGGCGCTGATTTAGCTGGATACATCGTTCAGCGCGTGTCGGGACTACCATTCGAGCAATACGTCCAACAGAATATTTTCGGGCCGCTGGAAATGACGCGCGCGACGTTCGTTCAGCCCTTGCCCGACCCACTCAAGCCAATGATGTCAAACGGTTACTCAGTGGCTTCGGAAGATGCCAAGCCATTCGAACTAGTTCCACCCGAACCGGCTCCAGACGGAAGCCTATCCGTCACCGGCGAGAATATGGCGCGCTTCATGATCGCCCATCTGCAGAACGGCAGGTACGGCGATACCCGCATTTTGCGGCAGCAAACTGCGGAGATGATGCATGCCCGTCAATTCGGGATGGATCCGGCTATCAACGGCATGGCATTTGGCTTTTACGAGGAGAGTCGGAATGGGCTCCGCATTATCGGCCACGGTGGTGATCTCAACTACTTTCACAGCGACATGCATTTGGTGTTGGACAAAGGCCTGGGATTTTTTGTGTCCTATAACAGTACGGGGAAGGGCGAACTCGATCCCCGTACTGCGCTGTGGCAGGAATTTCTCAATCGATATTTCCCCGTTTCGCCGCCTGCGGAAGTGGCGGAAAAGCAGCCGATCGGTTCTGTCGCAGGCAAATATCTCTCCAGCAGGCGCGCACAGACGACGATTATGAAATCTCTGTGGCTGGTTCTGGCCGAGCCTTCGGTATCGCAGGCTGCAGACGGCACGATTCAGGTTGACACCATGAAAGACTTTGCTGGTCAGCCAAAACATTGGCGCCCAATCGGCGGCATGAAATTCCGCGAGGTCGGCGGCCAGGAATTGCTGGTCTTCAAACCTGACGCATCCGGTCGCATGCAGATGTTCAGCGAAGACCCGATTGAAATCTTCCAGCGGGTTTCCTGGAACGAAAATAAAACCGTCTGGTCCATCGCTCTCGGCTTTGTTACTGTGGTTTTTGCCTTGACCCTTGTCCTTTGGCCTGTAGCCGCTCTTTTGCGGCGTCACTACAAGCACCCACTCACGCTCAATCGGCTACAGCGGATGTTGCGTTTGCTGGTGAAGCTTGCCTGTGCGGTCGATCTCGTGGCCCTAGTCACCTTCGCGGCGATTCTGATCTATGGATTCTCAAACCTTTCCCTGTTCAGCGAGCGGCTAGATCCCTGGCTGCGTTGCCTGCAAGTACTTTTTCTGATCGGACTTGTCGGGTCCGTCGCGATGGTTTACGCCTGTTTTCGGCTCTGGCAAAGCAGCAGCAGGGGCATCTGGATGACCATCTACAGTGCCAGCCTTGTTTTGGCGTCGTTCCTAAACATATGGATCGTTCTCAGCAGCAGGATCGTGCAAACCAGCTTGCAGTATTGAACCAGGTATTTCCGGGTGACCAGCGGAGGTTTGTCAAGGAGAGTACAAACGTGAGTTCACTGCCTATCGGTACGAAACGGAATTCCTGTCTGGTTCGTGGGTGCGCCTTCAGCGTTCTGGTTGTTCTTCTGTTCGGTTCGGCATCAGCGCAAACGCCGAAAACGAACCCTCTGGCTCCTAAAAGCGAGATCAGGACCCAAACTGCGTCGCCTGGCCCCGAACAAAAGGGCAAGCTGGCCCACGACCTCACTCCAAGCGATCTAGAAGCATTTCTGGATGGCATGGTTCCGCTGCAGATTGCTCGTGAAGACATTGCAGGTGCGGTCATTACTGTGGTCAAGGATGGCAAGCCATTCTTTGCCAAGGGCTACGGCTATTCCAACGTGGAAAAAAGAATTCCTGTCTCCCCCGACAAGACTTTGTTCCGTCCCGGCTCCATCTCAAAACTGTTCAACTGGACTGGAATCATGCAGCAAGTCGAGTTGGGAAAGCTCGACCTGGATCGTGACGTCAATGACTACCTCGACTTCAAGATTCCTGCCACTTTTTCCAAGCCGATTACATTGCGGGACATCATGACCCACACGCCGGGATTCGAAGAGACGGTCCAGGAACTCTTCGTGCCCGCCGCGGCGAACCTGACGCCGCTCGATCAATACGTGAAAGCGCATCTGCCGGTCAGAATCTATCCCCCATTTACGACGCCCGCCTATTCCAACTATGCCACGACTGTTGCCGGTTACATTCTGCAGCGAGTATCCGGAGAACCATTCGACAGTTACATTGAGCACCACATTTTTCAGCCGCTGGAAATGTCGCATTCCACCACGCGGCAGCCGTTGCCCGAAGCTCTGCAGCCGCTCATGTCGAACGGCTACGACGTTGCTTCGGAACCTGCGAAGTCTTTTGAATTCGTAGAGGCTGTCCCGGCCGGCAGTTCCTCGGTTACAGGCGCGGACATGCAGCATTTCATGATCGCGCACTTGCAGGACGGCCATTACGGCGGGACCCAAATCCTCCGTCCGGAAACGACTCAAATGATGCACACGCGCCAGTTTTCAAATCTGCCGGGCATGAACGGCATGTGCCTCGGCTTCTACGAGGAGACCAGGAACGGGCACAGAATTATCGGGCATGCTGGCGACACAGATTACTTTCATAGCGACCTGCACTTGATCCTGGATGCCGGGATCGGATTTTTCATCTCTTACAACAGCGCCGGAAAAGGAGAAACTCGTGCTCGCGAAACGGTTTGGCATGCTTTTCTTGACCGCTACTTCCCGTACGATCCCCCGCCCATGGCGGTTCAGCCAACCGCGGCAGCGGATGCCCGGCTGGTTTCTGGCAGGTACCTGATCAGCCGCCGCGCGGAAACGACCATTCTGAAGGTGTCCAACGTCCTGGGCGAGACAAAGGTTTCGTCCGATTCTGACGGAAGGATAACGGTCGATTCTATAAAAGATCCAAGTGGACAGCCCAAGAAGCTGGAGGAGATCGCTCCACTGATGTTTCGCGCGGTTCATGAGCAAGATCGCGTCGGCTTCAAGCGCGATCGGACCGGGGAATTGGTATTGGTGACCGACTTCCCCGTTTTCGTGTTTCAACGCTCGCCCTGGAGTCAAGATAGTGCGTGGAACGTGCCTTTAATACTCTGCGTTATGGGAGTGTTGCTTCTCACTTTGCTGCTTTGGCCTGTTGGTGCTCTTATCCGCAGGCACTACGGCAAGACATTGAATCTCACGCCGCAACAGCGTCGTCTCCGACTCATCGTGCGTCTGGCGTGTTTATTCGATCTTCTATTTCTGTGCGGCCTGGCAGTGTTCTTTTCTATGGCAGAAAAGAATATTGGCGTACTGAATCCGCGCTTTAACCCCTTATTGCGAATCATTCAACTCGTAGGCTGGCTTGGAGTTTTGGGAACGCTGGCGGCGGTGTATAACGCGTTCCTTTCGTGGCGTGAGCAGGGCCACTGGTTTTCGAGCAAGCCCGGCGATAGCTTGATAGCTCTCGCGTGTGTCGCGTTCGTGTGGTTCGTTTATACCTGGAATATGCTGCATTGGAGTCTGCGCTACTAAACAGGATTTTAAGTTGCTCGATCAAAGGATGTCGTGTTGGCCTCCGAACAGTTTCTTCTCGAGATCACCCGTTCCATCCCAAGCGGACATTCGTGTCCAAGCTGTGCATCAAATAGTGCACAAATGATTTATGAATCACCATTCGGTGATAATTCTCTTGCAAGTGTTGCACCGCTCGGTGTAAGAACGTTTGTTAAACGGGCAGTGACCGGGCAGACCTGCCCGAAACGGAGACCGCCATGTTTACATCGAATCTTGATCACGGCCGGCAAAAAGGCTGTTTTCGTTATGCGCTCGGTTTTGCCATTCGGACGGCCCTGTTCTGTCTTCTGCTCTGGCCGGGCAGTTTGGTCGTTGCGCAGACGGCAGCCACCGGTGCGTTGAAGGGAATTGTGACTGATCCAAGTGGAAGTGTCATTTCTGGCGCCTCGGTAAGAGTCACCAGTCACGCCACGGGACAGCCCCGCACGGTAATCACACAGAGCAACGGAAGTTATCTGGTTCCATACCTCGAGCCAGGCGACTACAAACTGGAGGTTTCTGCAAAAGGCTTCAAGTCGGTAGTAGTCGAGAAAGTTGAGGTGCACGTCACGGAGACCGTGCCTTTGGATATGCGGTTGCAAGTCGGCGCCATTTCCGAGCAGGTGACGGTGCAGGATATCCCCGAACTCGTGCAAACCGAGTCCAGCGCGCTCGGGAACGTTACGGATCAGCGCATGGTTGAGAATCTGCCTCTGGTCACTCGCAATTACCTGCAGATTCTGGGGCTCTCCCCCGGCGTTTCCTCTGAGATCACCGACGCTGCCAGTATTGGTCGTGGCAATGTCGGCCTCGAATATTCGACGTCCGGCAACATCGTAAACGATAACAATTTCCAGATGAATGGCGCCGATGTTAACGACCTTATGGGATCAGGAGCATTGAGTGGGGGAATCCCCGTGCCCAATCCGGATTCGATTCAGGAATTCAAGGTACAAACCGGACAGTACGATGCGTCCTACGGGAGGAACGCAGGCGCGAATGTGGATGTAGTTACAAAGTCGGGCTCCAATGAGCTTCATGGGGACGCTTGGGAATATTTTCGAGATACTGCCCTGAACGCGAATGACTTTTTTCTGAAGGCACACGGTCAGCCACGGGGCGTCCTGAACGAAAATCAGTTTGGCGGCACTTTAGGCGGCCCGATCATAAAGGACAAAGTTTTCTTTTTCGTGTCGTATCAAGGAACGAGAGAAAAAGATGGCCTTGATGTCAGCGGTGGCTGCCTGAGCGGTGGTAGCTTGCCTGTCGGTTTGACCAACAACGCCAGCGACCGCACCGCGGCGGCGCTGGAAAGCACCTTTGGCGTGCCGACGATCGACCCAACCGCTCTAGCCGTCCTGAATGCGCAGTTGCCGAACGGCCAGTTCGTCATTCCTGCACCGCAAAGCGGCGGGACGGCTAGTTTCAGTTCGCCGTGTCCTTACACCGAAAATCAATTTGTCACTAATGTCGATTTTTATCATACCGACAAGAGCCATTTTTCCGGCAAGTTCTTCTTCCTGGATAGCAATCAGACAAGCGCGTTTCCCGGTAATAATGTCGGTATTTCCACCGTTACGGTGCCCGGTTTTCCGCAAACCATCAGCAACGGATTCCGGGATTTTTCTCTCACTCACACGTACGCCTTCAACGATCGTCTGCTCAACCAGGCAATATTGGGATATCACCGCACCACCGGCATTTTGAACCAAGCTTATCCGAAGACCAGCTTTGCCAACTCCGCAGGGTGTGCCGGCACCGGCCCGATTACCCTGGCGAGCCTCTGTGTACCTGCTCCAGCCTTTGACAATGTCGTTCCGCAGATTCTGGTCCAGGGAGCCTTCAATTTAGGCGGCAATGGCCAGGGAGTTTCATTGTTTCAGAACTCCTACAATTTTCATGACTCGGTCACCTACATGCATGGAAAACATTCGCTGCATTTGGGCGGCGGAATTGATCGCGCCCAGATCAATGAACCAAATTTTCATTTTCTGGCTGCGCTTGCCTACCTGTCATTTAGCGATTTTCTCACAGGCAATCCGCTCATCAGCCTAGACGTACCGGGTTTATTCGGACGTGAGTGGCGCGCCTGGAACGGCGACATATATGTTCAGGATGATTACAAGGTGCTTCCGCGCCTGACTCTTAACCTCGGCTTCCGTTACGAGCGTCAGGGACAGTTAGGTGAGATGCTGGGGCGCGCGTCCACTTTCAACATTGCGAATGCAATTCCGGTTCCGCCCGCGGCAGGCACCCTGCAAGGATATGTGGTCGCATCTAATTTCCACGGCACACTTCCAACTGGACCAGATGGTAGTATGCCGACCCGCGCTTCCACAAACACTGCTTTAAATAACGTTGGCCAGAACGGGTGGGAGCCCAGGGTTGGATTTGCATGGCAGCTTCCGGGTACAAGTCGCATGGTCTTGCGCGGAGGATATGGAATCTATTACACGCGCACCACCGGACAGCCGTTCTTCCAGTTAGTCGCATCGCCGCCGTACGGAATGCTGCGGGAATCTTTCTTCCCCGGCATTGCGAATGCATTCCCGGCAGTTCCTCCGCTTCCGTTTTTCCCACCCTATTCGCCAACGACGAGCTTAACACCAACTATTTTCCCGGCGAATTTCAGGCCGCCAATCATTCAACAGTACAGCATGGACGTGCAGGCAGCCCTCTCCCGAGACACCGTGCTGGACATCGGCTACCACGGCTCACGCGGATCGAAGTTGATTCAAGTCCGCGCTTTCGATCAGGCAGTGGATGCCACCGTAACGCCGATTAACGGTCAGAACAACAACACTCTTGCCAACCTTACGTTGCGCCAGCCGATTCAGGGCTTTAATTCGGCGGGAGCAAGCACAGTCGAAAGCGCGGGCGCATCCTGGTATAACTCCCTGGGCGTCAGTGTGAACCATCGCTTTAGCCATGGCCTGCAATTCCTGGCCTCCTATACCTGGGCTTCAGCCCTTGAAAGCTCTCCCGGTTACGTGAATGGAACGCTCGATGGAGGCACTCTTCAGGGCAATCAATCCAATCGTTCGAACTATGGATTTGACTCCTTCATCCGGCCGCAGCGTCTCGTTATCAGCTATGTCTACGATCTGCCCTCCCCGACAAATCATTTCTCAGCCCTGGGCCGGGTTTTATCTGGATGGTCCGTGGCTGGCGTAACCACATTTCAAAATGGGCAGAAGCTTACCATCTTAGAAACCAATGAGGCGAATGCGTTTGGCATCATCGGCCCGGATCAAGACCGGGCACAGGTTTCGGGTTGCACCACCGGTCAGCTTGTGACCAAGGGCTCCGTGAACAGCAGGCTAGGCGGCCCAAATAGTAAGCCATACTTCGACCCTTCCTGCTTCAACGCGCCGCCCATTATCGGAGCTGACGGCCTAGTCACCGCGTTCGGCAACGGCGGCATCGGAAATGTTAGGGGCCCCGCGCAGCAAGATTTCGACATCTCAATTATTAAGAAGATTCCTTTGGGGCACAGTGACACCCGATCTCTCGAGTTCAGGGCGGAGTTCTTCAACGCTTTTAACACCCCATCATTTGCGCTGCCGCCAATCTTGGACGCTGGATCGGTTTGCGTGGTCGCATTCTCAGACTGCGCGTCACTCCCCGCAAACGGCGTGGTCGGATTCAATCCCGATCCTGCATTCGGTGTAATTTCAAACACCAGTGTCGCGCCACGAATTATCCAGTTCGCCCTAAAACTATATTTCTGAGCCGGCGAGTTCGCCCAACCGCTGCAGACCTATTGCATGCGTGGGAACAACGGAAAATTCTCCGGCGCCAATCTCGACGAAGCCATCTCGGAACTGAATTCGTAGCCGGTCTGAGAGACACAGCAACAATTCGCCTTCGTTCTTGTGATGATGCCAGACGAAGGCTCCGCGAATCTGACGAGTTAACTCGATCCACAGCCTTTGCTGCTCGGCATAAAACAGCCTCGCGCGTTTCGAACCCGACCAGGCGCGCTTGGACAGATCCATCACCAGCAAGAGCACACCTAGGAAGCCTCTGGCAGCGAAGCGTGGTGAATTCGGCGATGCCGAGAACGACGGTAAGCGTACGCCGATGGCCGTCTGGACAGGCAGATGAATGAGGGCCATGCTCGCGAAGTGGACACTTAGAGATTGTGTCCACTTGGAGCACAGATGGACACTTCCCAGCAAGTAGCAGTCATTCCCAGAGACAAACAGG
>DATBEI010000070.1:0-27651 GCA_036269595.1 Candidatus Sulfotelmatobacter sp. | reverse complement strand
TCGCCGCCAAAACTATTGAAGACCAGATTGGTGAGCACGAGGATGGCGTAAGCAGTCGCGCCGGGGAAAGCCATGTCAGGCGTACGGCTGAAAGAGTGGGAGTGATGCAGCGAGTTCAGCGGTCCCAGGCGAAAGACCACGAGCATGAAGATCGGCATGATGAGAGTTAGTAGCATCGGGCCGCTGCGCGACAGGTAACGCATTTCTTTTTCGAACACGGCTGCAACCGACTCCGAAAATCCGGGTAGTTCCCATCCCACTTGTAAGCCTCGTACGGGCGCGACAGCCGGGCGCGCGGCCGCTTCGCTGAGATTTTCTCCGCGAAATTGCGCGCGCAGGCGAAGATGCAGCAGCGCTCCCAGCGCCAGCGTCAACATTCCCAGTAAAACAAGCGATGTAAGGCCAGACAGAATCTGTCTGTGCGAAACTTGCGCAATGGCGTTCGCGGCAAGGCCCGGAGGCAATACCGACTGAACTCGCGTCCCAGTTTCGATAGTTCGGTCGATCTCCGGATGGGGCGCGCGGCCCAGGCGTGCCATCACCGGACCGATTAGTTGAAAACTAAGAATCAACAGGATGAAAAGAACGCCCATGATTTCGCGCGTGCGGCGCTGCGCCAGCCAGCGCTCTAGCCATGCGAAAACCGTCTGCATAAGAACCAGGTTGAATACGGCAAAGGTGGAGAGGACCAGCAGAGTCCACGGCAACAACACTGGGCGAGCAATGCCGACGCCGAGGAGGATGCCGATCAGGCCAACCGTGCCAAGCGCGCTCGCTGGGTCGAAATATCCGTACACGAGACGCAGGAGAAAATACGCCCGGTAGGAGAGCGGAAAGCGCAACAAGTCGGTCGAGTCGGGATTGTTGGTGAAGGCAGTAGACATCACCGGAAACAACTGCCAGAAGAAAAAGATCGGCCACAACAGAATTGCCAGGTATTCGGCATTATTTTGCGAGACGAAATACCATGCCGATCCGGTCGCCGCGATAAAGCCGCCAAATCCTCCCAAGACAAATACGAGCGTGATCACCGAGCGCGAGGCCAATTCGATTTTGCCGCGCTTGCTGCGCAGCCCGTTGAGGAACATACGCCAGCGCAAGCTGGCGATGGCGCTGAGTTGGGTGGAAACTTCTGGACGTGTCATTTCGTCGGGAACCATTCTCGCATAGCCGTGTCTTTCGAGCGCCTAAGGTCCAGAAACGAAACTGTTTGCACGTGGAATCCGACTGGACGATGGCCTCCAGGCGAACAGGGTGAATTAACCTTCCGTGACTGAGGTCACGAAGCAGAGTGGGGACGCTCACGGTGGAGTCGCAACCTGCCGTTAGAGAGTTAAGAGTGGCTCTGGGAGGTAAATGAAGATGAGGGCGTCCGAAAGAATTCCGCTATGGGATTCTGTAACGCATCCTTTGGCGAGCGCTTTGGAATTTGCTTTCGGTTGTCACCATACGAAGCTCAGCCGCGTTTTCACCATCGACGGTCACAGCTACAAGGTTTGCTGCGGTTGCGGCGCGCACTTTGAATACTCGCTTCAGACCATGTCGATGCGGCCCCGCCACAAAATGTTTCCAGCACTGCGTCGGTTGCGCGCTCGCCGGCTCTACAGCCGAAGGAAAGCCGCCCAGTCATAATCAGGATCGCGAGCAAAAACTACCCCAACCAGGAAAGTTCCGGCTCGGCGCGGTGTGTTCCGCCAACGACGCGCAGGAAGATCTGCTCGAGCGTCAACTTTTCACCGGAGTGCCCGGAACCATCGCCGGATTCTCTCGGGGTTTGAGCTTCGACTCCGGCGCGAAGTTCCTCCAGCGAGCCCTGCGCCACCAACTTTCCCTGGTGAATGATGGCCACGTGGCTGCAGAGGCGCTCCACGATTTCGAGCACGTGCGAGGTAAGGAAGATCGTGGCGCCGCGCGCAATCATGCCTTGCAGCATGGTTTTCAGGGTGCCGGCGGCGATAGCGTCCACGCCCTCGAAAGGCTCATCGAGAAATAAAACTTTCGGCCCGTGAATCACCGCTGCGGCGAGGGCCAGTTTTTTCTGCATGCCGTGCGAATAATCGGTCACGAGCTTCTTTGTCTGATCGGCGAGCTGCATGAATTCAAGCAATTCAGCGGCTCGCTTGGCGGCTGTCACGCGATCCAAGCCGTACATCCGTCCAGCGAAACTGAGGAACTCTGCACCGGTAAGGCGTCCGAACAATGCCATGCCTTCGGGCACGACCCCGATTCGGCGTTTTACTTCCACAGGATGCGTGTTCAGGTCGAGGCCAAGAATTTCGATTCGCCCGGAGGTGGGTGCGAGTAGTCCGGTGAGCATCTTGATTGTGGTGGACTTTCCAGCGCCGTTGGGTCCGAGAAATCCAAAGAATTGGCCGGGCGCGACTCGCAAGTCAACATTGTCCACGGCAAGGAGCTCTCCGAAGCGGCGGGTGAGGCCTTGTGTTGAGATGGTGGGTGCTGGATCCATCAATTTTCTGAATCTAGCACACTCGATGAAACCGTGCGCCGAACGCACTGTCTTAGCGGAAACGCGTGGTGCGCCAGAGTGCGACGCCGCAGGTTGCCAGCAGAGCGATCATCGCAAGGATGAGAGCGGCGGCCCAACTCCACGCGATATCGATGCGGGGAAGTTTTGCCACGACCGCGAGTACCGCAAATATCCCCGTGGCGGCGAGGATGAGCAGCCAATCCAGAACTGTTCTGCCGCTGCGGCGGGTGTGAGGCTCGTCGTTGCTCGTTCTTGTTTCCATTTCGCGGCCTTCCATTCCGGCGCGAACATATTCGTCTTCGACGCCGTAACGGTCACCTTCGCGTTGCGCTGCATCTTGCCAGGCGCCGTGCTCGCGTTCGCTTGCCGACGACAGGGCAATTGCGACCGCGCCCAGCGCCATCAGCAACGATCCGCCCGCAACTTGCGCGTAGACCGTGTGACTTCCGCCGCGCAGTTCGTGGAACACGAGAACGCCCCACAGCAGTCCCCAGAGTTGATTGGTATTGGAGAGCGGAATGCCGCGGCTAATGCCGACGTACTTGGTAGCATATTGCTGAAACAAATCTCCGATAACCCAGACGAAGCCGCCCAGCATCAGCCAGAAGAGGACCGGGCGCGCGTTGACGAGTTCAAGCCAGAGCGGCGTTGCGCCGCGGTAGGCGACCGCCAGCACGGTCATGGTGACGAGTTCGCCGACGGTGAAAAATGTGATGAATGAAAGCGGATTCATTCCGGTCAGATACGCCTTGCGATAGGGAATGTACATCGTTCCCCAAAGAATTCCCGCGCCCAGCGCGGCGGCGATTCCGAGCGCGGCTTTTCCCGGCGCAGCCTGATGCGACGAGGCGACGGCCAGCAGCGTGGCTCCTCCGAACATGCAGACGGCGCCGCCCAAAACGCCGAGCCAGCGCTTCCATCCCGCATAGTGGAGTTCGTTGAAGAGCAGGAATCCCCAAAAAATGCCGAGCAGACTGTTGGTGTTCCACAAGGGAAACGCGATGCTCAGTCCAACGTTGCGAATGGCATAGATGGTAAGCGTGTTGGCGACGGCCCACATGCCTCCGGCGAGCACCGCCCACACGATCAGATGCGGCGCTTGACCTACATCGTGGCGAACGTGCGAAGTGCCGCGAATGAATGCAGGAACGCTCCAGCGCGCCAGGAACACTCCAAACACCATGATGAACGAGACAGTGATAGGAGAAATATTCGGGTTGACGAGCTTGATAGGAGCTTCGGCTCCGCCCAGCCACGCGCCGGCGGCGAATCCGCAGAAAATGCCGAGCGCTTGCAGGCTGCGGAGGCGAGTGGCGTGCACGGGAGTCTTCGGCATTGGCTGCACGCCCGTCGCAGAAGGGTTCAACGGAGCTTATCCAAAAGAAGGAGACCGCCCGCCAGAACGCCCAGAGGAATCCAGAAATGGACGTCGGTGGCGATGGCGCGAAACAAATTTAGCGGAGCAGTTGGTTCAGTTGGAGGAGCCGTAGCCATCGCAGAAGGATAAATGATATGTGAACTCGGGTGTCATCTTATGGATAGATGACACGGGAGTCAATGCGCCTGCGATTCCGGAGTGCGCGGGCGTCTACTCGCATCGTTCCTTCGAAACTTCTAAGTTGAGGACGATTCCGAACGCCGGCGCGGGCGCCGTCGCCGGCGCCACGAAAAACGCCCCGGCTTTTGACCGGGGCGGGTGGCAGAACTGCAACACTCTAGAACAGATTCCACAAAAACTGGTTGTAGACCTCGTGGTGAAACTGGACTTCCTGCGCTTTAATGAACGTTCCCAGGGCGCGCGGGCAGCGGTCGGCGGAGGCTTGTTTCAAGTCGGCGTAGCGGCCTTTCACGTCTTCGCCAAGCAGAGTATTCGTCCATTCTGCTTTGCGGAAGTTCTCGAGGGCGTCATAGATGTTGTCGGGCAGGTAGCGTTCGGCCTGGCGCAGGTTCTTGATCTTCGCAGTCTCGCCGTCGAGGCCCGACTTGAAGATCGCGAGCATCACCATGTACGGATTGGCGTCGGGGGCGACGGAGCGCACTTCGACGCGCATACTTTTTTCGTTGCCGATCGGAATACGGATCATAGATCCACGATCGACGGCAGACGCTTTGATCTGGTTCGGCGCTTCGAAGTGGGGATCGAGGCGGCGATAGGCATTCACGCTGGGATTCAGCAACAGGCAGATGTCGTTGCCGTGGGTCAGGATGCGGTCGAGAAAGGCCCATCCCATCTTGCTGAGTTTTTCCTCGCCCTTCGCATCCCAGAACAGGTTCTTGCCATTTTCGCTAATGGAGACGTTGGTGTGCATGCCACTGCCGTTCACGCCGATGACCGGCTTGGGCAAGAACGAGGCGGTCAGGCCCATGTTGGTCGCGACCTGGCGGCAGATCAGCTTGTAAAGCTGGATCTGGTCGGCGGCAGCCACGACTTCGCCGTATCCGTAGTTGATTTCGAACTGGGAAGGGGCGACTTCGGGATGGTCTTTCTCATTTTGAAAGCCCATGGCGCGCTGTACTTCCGCGGTGGTGTCGATGAAGGTGCGCAGCGGGTCGCCGGGAAGCGAGTGGTAATATCCGCCGGTGTTCACGTATTCGAACTTTCCGGTTTCGTGGAAGTGGCGCTCGGCGTCGGCGCCTTTGAAGAGGAAGCCTTCTATCTCATTGGCGGCGTTGAGCGTATAGCCCTTTTTCTTGTTGAGCTCTTCCGCGTAATTCTTCAGCACACCGCGAATATCGCCGGAGTACGATGTTCCGCCCTTGTCGATGACTTCGCCGAATACCAAAACTTTGCCGGAGCCGAACACGTCGGCAGGAGCCCAGTAGAACGCGCCCCAATCGATGCCGAGCCGGAGATCGCTCTCGCGCTGCGCGGTGAAGCCGCGGATGGATGATCCATCGAAAGTGAGGTTGTCCCAGCTCTTGAGCAGGAATTTCTTATCGTAGTCGAGCATGTGCAACCGGCCTTCGAGATCGCTGAAGAGTACGGTCACGGCCTTAATCCGCTTTTCGTCGGTGAGGTACTTGAGGCGGTCTTCCTGGACCTTGTGAGACGCGACCCGGTTCCTGCGCTGCTCCTTCGCCTTCAGGTTGAGTTCTTCGAGTTCGTCGTAGGAAAGTGCCAGGAAATTGCGTAGTTCGTTAGGCATGGATGTCCTTCGGTCTCCTTCGCGTAAAAACTTATGATTGGGCAAAACCACATCACAGGTACAGGGGAGTTGAAATGGCTGGTTTCAACGCGCTGAGTTGGAACACGGAAGAATAGCGCGGTAGGCGGGTAGCGGCCAATCGAAAAAGCTGATGACTGACATAAAAGAGATTTATTCGGGAAAGCTGAGCAAACTATTAAACCTTCGAGGGCTCCAGAGACGCGACTGCCCAGTCATTCATAGGATGGAGCGCACCGCAGTCCAGGCACTTTGTCACCGGAAATTGCGTGGCGCAGCGAGGGCAAGTGGCCCGCGTTTGAAATGTGTCGAATTGCTGACCGCATTTTCCGCATTTCCAAAACTCGCCGACTGGCGGCGATGTCTTGCAGGCCGGACAGGCAAAGCCATAGCGGCGTGGAAGTTGGGCGAAACGGGACAGCGCCATGGCGTGTTTGAGGCCGCCCCAGCAACTCATCAGCATAAAAACGGCGATAGCACCCAACCATATGTCTTGCCTCCATAGCGCGAGGCCGATGAAGCCAGCGACTCCAATCAGGCCGATGACCGTGGCAGCCATCAGGCTGCGAGCGCGTCCCAATACAAACCAGAGGAGGGAGCGAAGGATCTGGCCGCCGTCAAGCGGGTAGATGGGCAGAATGTTGAAGATCAGCAGACCCAGATTGATGTAAGCGACTGAGCGGACCAAGTGGTAGATGTCGGGCATGGTCGCGGGCCAACCCTGTGACTGGCCGGCGATGACAGCGCCAAACAAAATCGGCAGCAGCGCCACATTGACTAAAGGTCCCGCTGCGATGCTCCACAGAGTAGCGCCCGGCCGTGGTGGCGGATCGACATAGGCCACGCCACCGAGAGGCCACAAAACAATCTGATCCGCGCGGCCTCCAACTTGGCGGCATGCCAAGGCGTGCCCGAACTCGTGAATGAGAACAATTACGAAGAGCGCCAGATACTCCAGAACATTCCAGGTGATGGAGGAATAACTTCCTCTGCGCGTCTGGATTTCGATGAGCGCCACCAAGAACCAGGAGAGATGGAGGAACACATCGATTCCGCGGAAACGGAACAGGTGAATCGATCCCTTGCGGGCTCTGGCCATGTGGGCAGTCTACTGCATTGTCAAAAATAGCGTATGTGACTGTCGTTCCTGTTCCGGATCGGAGCGGACGCGGGTTACTGGCGGTGAGCGGAAGCACCGGCGGCCAACTCGCGCAGGGTGGCGAGGAACCCGGCAGCGGTGCGCGGGTCGTAGAGCGCGTCGAGAGCGATCGTAGCGGAGAATTGAGGAGATTCCGGGCGGAAACGAACCTGCAGCACGTCTTGCTGGCGCACCGTCATCAGCGTGTTAATTTCAGGGGTGGAATCCTGCTTCCAGTGGGTACGCGTGGTTAGAACTATGGGGCCGGGTTCGTAGACGTCCCACTCGCGCTCGTCGGTACGAATGGCGTTCACGCCGCGGCTGTGAGCGCACCAGCGGTGCCGCACAACTTCAAGATGAAAGCTGGGCGAACCGCCCAAATCGGCCTCGAAGGTCAGTGTCTCTTTTTGCTTGTGCCAGCAACTGATCAACCAGTGGATGGGCAAGGCGCGAGGCCGGAACTTCATGGTCAGGTGCGCATTTTCGAAGCTGCGGGAAGGGAATTGCAGGCGGGCATGAAGCCGATGACTGTTGAGCCAGCGCCAGTCGAGGATGCGCCCTTTGCCCGCGCACGCCGACTGTACCCAGCGCAGCGCCTCGGTTCCTTTGCGACGGTTGTAAGCGGCGAACAGGAAGTACCAGATTCCCAGGACCGCAACCGCGCCGACGACGTCGATGACTAGAAGGCGTCCCACCACGTCTTCACACAGTCCTCTGATGCTGATGGTACGTCCGAGGTTGCGACCAGAGCAAGGGGCAAGGGCTTCCGTTTCACTTTTTTTCCGGAGCGGGGAACGGGCTGTGGAAAACCAGGGTGAAAGGTGGTTTTCCTTTGAAATCCTTTGCGAGGACGAGACCGCTACAATGTCGAGGTGGCATCCATTCTAAGCGACTCTAAGCTGCATGATTTCAAGCTGCGCGATTTCGCTCCCGAAGATTTCGACACGCTTTGGCGGCTGGATCAGAATTGCTTTCCGCCGGGAATCTCCTATTCGAAGTCTGAGCTACGAACCTACATCCGGAGGCCGGGGTCTTTTACGCTGGTGGTGACAAATGGCGCTCAAGATACAGTTGCAGGGTTCATCGTGGTTCAGTGCGGTGCAACTGGGCACGTCATCACAATCGACGTTGATCCTGGAGCTCGACGAGCCGGGGTAGGATCTTTGCTGCTGCAAGCTGCTGAAGACCGGTTACGCCGCGAGGGGTCGCGGGCCGTGGGATTGGAAACGGCGGTAGACAATCTCGCGGCATTTGCGTTCTACAAGCGGCACGGGTACAACGTGATCCGCACTTGGCCGCGTTACTATTCCAACGGCGTGGATGCGCTGGTTATGCGGAGAGAACTGATCTGACGCGCCGGTTGACATAGCGCCAGCATCCCGCCGGCTGTCGCGAGGGACCTTGCCCTCGATCTGAGCGGCCAACATCTTTGGGCAGCATCGGAAAACGCATGGTCACTTTCATTTGCGCGAATAGCCCCTTTCCAGATAACTTGCCCTATTCGGAAACTACATGAAAGTTGCGATCCAGGGGGAACTCGGTTCATTCAGTCATGAGGCGGCGGAGCGGATGCTGCCGAGATGTACCGTGGTTCCGTGCGCGCGCTCGGTCGAAGTTTTCGATCGCCTTGAAAAAGGATCAGTCAGCGCCGCGGTCATCCCGATCGAGAACACGCTGGCTGGCACTGTGGCGGAGCACGCTGATTTGATGCTGAGCCGGGAAGTGTTCATTCAGGCGGAGTATCATCTGCGCATCGTGCACAACGTGATTGCCATGCCCGGAGTGCGACTCGCATCTTTGCGGCGGGTTTTATCGCATCCGGTTGCGCTCGACCAGTGCCGGGATTTTTTTCGCCGCCATCCGAAAATCGAGGCAGTTCCTTTTTACGACACGGCTGGCAGCGTGAAGCATGTGCTGGCCCAGCACTTGAACGATGCGGCGGGAATCGCTGGACGGCAGGCCGCGCGCCAGTACTCCGGCAAGATTCTGCAATCGGCCATCGAAGACGATAAGCGCAACTTCACTCGCTTCTTTCTAATTCGCCAGCTGAGCGGGGGCTTCGGCAGGCGCGAGAAGAAGGGAAGCGCGGACTATCATCGCCCGATTCCTCAGGGCGCCAACAAGACTTCAATTGTTTTTCAGGTAAAGAATGTCCCAGGGGCGCTGTTCAAGTCGCTGAGCGTGTTTGCGCTGCGCGATATCAGTTTGAGCAAGATCGAATCCCGCCCGAGGCGAGGTCGGCCCTGGGAATACATTTTCTATGTGGACTTCCTGCGTGGCGACGACGAACCGGCGCGCAATGCGTTGCGCCACCTGGGCGAAGTTGCCGAGTTTGTGAAGGTGCTGGGTATCTATCCGGCCGCATCGGTTCGGTGATTGTGCTCACACCAAAACGACACCAGCAGTCGCGTTATCACATCTCCCTGTGACCTCGCGCACATTCCGTTCTGTCGCAGACTCCTAAACTAATCCCGCGACCGCAGAACAAAGTCTGCGGCCCTATGGAATTATCCTTAAAGGAGGGTAGTATGCGATCTTTGAGAGGTCTGAGTATCTTCTTGTGTGTATTGATGACGGTTGCGCTGGCGACGGCTAAAACGAATAGCATGGGCGTTCGGGACGTAAGCCATGTGACCTTTGTCGCGCCGGTCCGGGTGGGAACGGTTGTAATGCCGGCTGGGGATTACGTCGTACGCCACACCATGGAAGGGGAAAATCACATTATGGTGTTCCAGCGCGCGCACAGCAAAGACGAGTTCAAAGTAAAATGCACGCTGGTTCCTCTTCCGAATAAAGCTCAGAGGAGCGAGACAGTTTACCAATTCACTGCCGGGAACGAGAGAATCTTGCAAGAACTGATCTTTCAAGGGGACACATCTAAGCACGTTTTCTAGACTTTGATCGGGAGTGTCCGGCTGGACCTCAATCCTCGGCAGACGGCGACGCTCGACCGCTTGATGCCAGACATCGACTTCACAGAAGTGGGCGGGACATGTCGCATTTCCCGCCCTTCTCAATTTAGTGCTTGGCAAGCAGGCACCTCCGCGTTAGGCTCTGCACCTTAGACATATACTCCGCGACTCGCAAGCGAATAGAATCCGAGATCTCGTGCTATCCGCGAGGCTTCTGAAACCTTTCGGATGGGAGTAACATCTAAACTTGAGCGAGTTACACTCAAGGAGACATAATGAGCCAGCAGCCGCCAGTCGAGCGCACTCCTAAAACTAAGGAAACAAACGAGCAGAAGGCTCTGCCCGTACTTCCCGTACGCGACACAGTATTATTTCCCCACGCGGTTTTGCCCCTGACTGTGGGCCGGGAAAGCTCTGTTCAGCTGATAAATTCTCTGGGCGAAGACAAGACCATCATCGTCGTGGCGCAACGGGAAGCTCGCGTTGATACCCCGCAACCCACGGACCTCTACACGGTTGGGACGTCGGCTGTGGTGCACAAAGTAGTCAAGATGCCCAATCAGAGCCTGTTCGTTTTTGCCGAGGGCCTGGAGCGGGTCAAGCTTGGCGAATTTACTCAACTCACGCCGTTTATGAGCGCGTACTATTCGGCGCTGCCTGAGGGCGTTACACCTTTAGCGACTTCGGAAATCGAAGCCCTGCAGCGGAACGTCCTAACCCTGTTTCAGCAGATTGTCGCCGGTTCGCCTACACTGTCGGACGAATTGTCGACGGTGGCTATGAATATCGACGAACCCGGGCGATTAGTGGACTTCATCGCATCGTCTTTGCCGTCGCTGTCTACGCCTGACAAGCAGGACACGCTCGAGACTCTCGACATTCACGTGCGCCTGGAGAAAATCAACCAGCATCTGGCGAAGGAACTCGAAGTCCAGCAACTGCGCAACAAGATTCAGAGCGAAGTGCAGGATCGGGTGCAGCAGACCCAGCGCGAGTACTACCTTCGCGAGCAGATGAAGGCTATTCAGAAAGAATTAGGCGAGCAGGATGAAGGCCAGCGTGACGTCGAGGATCTGAAGAAGAAAATCGAAGAAGCGGGCATGCCCGACGAGGTCAAGAAAGAAGCGCTCAAGGAATTGGGCAGGCTTTCGCGCATGTCGCCGATGGCAGCCGACTATTCCCTAACCCGCAACTACATTGAATGGCTCGCCGTGCTGCCGTGGTCGAAAACGTCCGGCCAGGAGATTGAGATTCCCAAGGCGAAAGAAATCCTGGATGCGGATCACTACGATCTGGAAAAAGTGAAAGACCGCATTCTCGATTATCTCTCCGTCCGGCGTCTGAAGCCGAACATGAAGGGCCCGATTTTGTGCTTCGTCGGACCTCCGGGCGTAGGCAAAACCTCGCTGGGCAAGTCCATCGCTCGCGCGTTGGGCCGCAAATTCGTGCGATTGTCACTGGGCGGCGTGCATGATGAAGCGGAGATTCGTGGCCATCGCCGCACGTATATTGGCGCGCTTCCTGGGCAGATTATTCAGGGTATCCGGCGTGCGGAGACGAAAGATCCCGTCTTCATGCTCGATGAAATCGACAAGGTGGGGCGCGACTTCCGTGGCGATCCGGCCTCGGCGCTGCTCGAGGCGCTCGATCCCGAGCAGAACGCGTCGTTCCGTGACAACTATCTCGACGTCACTTTTGACTTGTCGAAGGTATTGTTCATTACCACCGCCAATATGCTCGATCCGATTGCGGAGCCGTTGCGCGATCGCATGGAGATCATTGAACTACAAGGCTATACGGAAGAAGAGAAGGTTCACATCGCGTTCAAATATTTGATCCCACGCCAGATTGACGAGAACGGGATCACGGGCGAGCAGATCGAATTTCCCGAAGAGGGCGTGCGCTACGTCATCCGCCATTACACGCGAGAGGCGGGCGTGCGCAGCCTGGAACGCACCATCGGCACGATCTGCCGCAAACAGGCGCGGCGGTTGGCCGAGGGCAAGACCGAAAAGCTTGTCGTCGACAAGGAGATCATTCAGGAATTTCTTGGCGGGATCAAGATTCGCAGCGAAGGCGAGATCGCCGAACGGACAGAACGGCCCGGCGTGGCTGTGGGTCTGGCTTGGACTCCCTCTGGCGGCGACGTGTTATTTGTCGAAGCCAATGCGATGAAGGGCAAGGGCGGTTTCACCATGACTGGGCAGATTGGCCAGGTGATGCAGGAATCGATGCAAGCGGCGCTGACGTGGGTGAGGTCAAACGCCGATCGGCTGGGCGTACAAGAAAGTTTCTTCGCCGATCATGATATCCACATTCACGTTCCAGCCGGCGCCATTCCGAAGGACGGGCCGTCGGCGGGCGTGACTATGGCGACGACATTGGTGTCATTGCTCACCAAGCGCCGCATCACGCCGCTGCTCGCGATGACGGGAGAAATCACGCTGAGCGGGAACGTTCTTCCGGTCGGCGGAATCAAGGAAAAAGTCCTTGCCGCCAAGCGAGCCGGGGTTCGCGACGTAATTCTTCCGGCAGAAAATAAGATGAACGTTGAGGAAGATCTATCGCCCGAACAGCTGCAGGACCTGACGGTGCACTATGTGAAGACCATCGACGAGGCTTTGAAAGTCTCGCTGCCTGCGGTCGCGGAGGGTCCTGCGGCGAAGATGCTAGCGACACCGCCGAAGGATCCGAAGCAGGATTACAACCCCACGCAGCCGGTAAAAGAGCCGGAGCCGGTTCACGATAAGGTTTTGACGCGAGCTTGAGGATCTCCACCGCAAAGGGCCAGTCTCGGTTGAGGCTGGCCTTTTTTTGTTGCTCAGAACTCAAGCTCTGGGACGACGCTTCCGGCAAAAGACGGCGCTCCCATGCGCTAAACTTGAATCCCTGATGCGAGTGCGAGTTCTATTTTTCGGCATTCTAAAAGAAATCGTTGGGAAATCTGCGGACCTGATCGAACTTCCAGAAGGATCGTCGGTCCGGGAGGCGCTGAGGCATTATGAATCACGGATTCCGGGGTTGAAGGAATCGCTCGCGTCGCTCGCCGTGGCCGTGAATCAACAATATTCTGGGCCTGAAACGCAACTGAGGGACAACGATGAAGTGGCGTTGCTGCCGCCGGTGAGCGGGGGCGCGCCGGAAGCGGCGAGTACGACGCCGGCGAAATATGGCGGTCACGTTTCCATCGTCCGTTCACGCATTGATTCGGAGGCAACTCTGGCTGCGCTGAAGCGCGGGGAAGACGGTGCGGCGCTAACTTTTGAAGGCATAGTTCGCAATCAAACGCGCGGGCGTAAGACTCTGTACCTCGACTACGAGGCCTATGAAGAAATGGCGCGCGCGCAGATGGAGTCATTGGCCGCTCAAGCATTACAGCAGTTTCAGATTCGCGACGTCGCCATCGTTCACCGGCTGGGACGCCTCGAAATCGGCGAGGCCAGCATCCTGATCGCGGTCGCGTCGGCACATCGCGCAGCCGCGTTTGAAGCCTGCCGATGGCTTATCGACACCCTCAAGCGTACCGTCCCCATCTGGAAGAAGGAATACTTCGAGGATGGCGCGGTCTGGGCGGACGGCGAGCCCTTCCCGGCAGAGATTCCACGCGCAAATTCCTAGGACGCAGGCAGCCCAGTTCAGCAAGCCGCATCTAACTGCACGCAGCTTGCAACTGACTCCATTTTCCGAAGCGGAGAATCATTTCAGCCGCAGAGTGCGCCAGGAACGGGCGCTTAGCGCAGGTATAATTCCGTCACTCGATGAGAAGACCCGCACCGGATCTCCTTCTAATCGGCTTGCTGTTGGCAGTCAGCGGCCTGTGTGCGCAACAAGCGCCGCTCCCAAACTCTGCGCAGTCGAATCCCGGTCACAGTCAGCGGCCTTCCGAACCGGCCACCACTCTCCGTGTCGATGTCAATCTGGTGAACGTCTTCGTGACCGTAACCGATGCGCACGGCGCTCCGATCGGCGGGCTTAACAAAGACAATTTCCTGCTCAAGGAAGACGACGTACCTCAGCAAATTAAAGTCTTTGACAAAGAATCAGGGCTGCCGCTTTCCATTGCCTTGGCTATCGATACGAGCCTGAGCACGCGCCACGATCTGCCCTTCGAACAGGCATCAGCCAAGCGCTTTGTGCATGACATCATGCGTCCTGTCGACGGACTTTGCGTGTACGGCTTCAGCGAAACGGTGACGGAATCCACGCGCGGATTTACCCCAGACCTCCGATCCATCGATGAAGGCATCGATCACATTCGAATGGGCGCAGCCACCGCTCTCTACGACGCGATTTATCTGACCTCGCACGACCTGGACCGCCGCAAGGGACGAAAGGTGATTGTTCTGATCACCGATGGTGGGGACACGATCAGCCGCATTGACTACAAGGAGGCCGTGCGCGCGGCGGAAGAAGCGGAAGCGATCGTCTACTCAATCATAATTGTGCCCATCGAGAACAGTGCGGGGCGCGAAACGGGCGGCGAGCACGCCTTGATCCAGTTGTCCGACGATACGGGCGGCAAGTTTTACTATGCAACGTCCACCTCGCAGCTCGACGAGGCATTTCACAAAATCAGCGACGAACTGCGCACGCAATATCTGTTAGCGTATTATCCATCGCAGCGCACATCGTTTTCGGAGTTTCGCCGCATCGAAGTCAAGGTCCAGGGCGTTGCAGATGCGAGCGCCTATCGTGTCCGCCATCGCGTCGGCTACTATACAGTGAAATCTGATTGAATGTTCATCGATTCGCCGGACAACGTTCATTCGCCCGGAAAGCAGGGATATAAATTTCGTTGGGCTTTGTAAGGATGTAAACGCAGGAATTACAAGAACTTTTCCTAATTTTCAGGCCGAGCCACGAATAAAACGTTCAAAAGAGGGTTTCGAAAGGGGTGGTTGATGTGGCGCTTCAACGTCTCGCATAGGATTGCCGCTCGACTTGGTTATGCAGGAATGCTCCTGCTCATCGTCGCCCTATTGTCGGCGGCTATGGCGGCCCAGACCACAATTGCGACAGGCAGCGTTGCGGGGACCGTCACTGACGCTAGCGGTGCGGTGGTTTCTGGAGCAAAGGTCACGGTGACGGGCTCGACCGGTCAGACGATTCACGTCACGACCGGGGCAAACGGTACATATTCTGCCAGCCCACTGATTCCCGGGCCTTACAAGGTTAGGATCGAGGCTAAAGGCTTTAAAACAGCGCAACTCGCCTTGACTGTACAGGTGGCAAATGCCGCCAACGGAAGCGTCAAGCTCGATGTAGGACAGGAAAGCACTGTCGTCGAGGTGCAGGCCAGCGAAGTTCAGGTGAACACGGAACAGGCAACCGTCCAAGGGGTTTTGACCGCGAATCAGATCGAAAACCTGCCGGTGAACGGCCGCAACTTCCTTGATCTGGCACAACTGGAACCCGGAGTTCAGATTCAGGACGGACAGAATTTTGATCCGACGAAAGCCGGATATTCTTCGATTTCATTCGGCGGCCGCTACGGGCGGACCGCCCGCATTGAAGTTGACGGCGTCGACGTTTCCGATGAAACCGTGGGCACGACTACGACCAACATTCCGGCCAGCGGCATCCAGGAATTTCAGATCGGTCAAGCCAGTCTGGATATGTCGACTGAGCTGACTTCTTCCGGATCGGTCAACGTCACCACGAAGTCCGGAACTAACTCGTTTCATGGCGAGGCATTTGGGCAGTTCCGGGACAGTTCGATAGGGGCCGCAGCGCTTCCCGGAGGCGAGAAGCCACCCTTCCAGCGCAGCCAGTACGGCGCCGATCTGGGCGGACCCGTAATCAAAGATAAACTTTTTTTCTTCGGAGACGGCGAGCGAACCAAGCAGGACACGCAGACGCCCGTACCCATTTCAGCTCCTTTCCAAATCTACTCGGGAAGCTTCAGCGATCCGCTCCGCGAAGATAACCTGATGGGGCGCCTGGATTATCAGCTCACCAAGGGCGCCCGATTGTTTTATCGCTACTCTTATTTCAAGAATTTGCTTGGGGCCACCTTCGGTTACGGTTATTCGGTCTACGACAATAAGGACATCACGCGCAATCATGTCGTGGGTGTGGATTTTAATACGGGACCTTATACCCATTCCATTCGCTTCTCATACTTGAAATTTCAGAACCAGATTGTGGATGCGACCATCGGCAACAGCGCGTTGCCCTTTAACAACATTGGGGCAGAGATTTTCATGGGCGCGACCGGACTGGTTGCCGGGCCAAATCTGCTGGCGCCGCAAAGCACGCCGCAAAGTGACCACGAAATCAAATATGACGGCAGCCGAGTGCTGGGCGCACACATCGTTCGCTTCGGAGTTACATTCAACCACCTTGTCGGCGGAGGCTTTGCATCGTTCTATAAGAATGGGCCGTCGATTACTTCCCAAGTCACCCAAGACGATATTAATTTGGCTGCTACCAAAGGACCATTTCCCGGAGGCTCGTCGAACCCTCTCAACTACCCGGCCGATGGCGGCTACATTTTGGGAAATGGCTTGGGGTATTCGACCAGTAAACCGTCGCTGGGCTTCCCGGCCGGCGGCTTAGGGCCGGACAATCGCCTGCTGCTTTACCTGGGCGACTCCTGGAAAATGAAGTCCAACTTCACGTTGAGTTACGGGCTACGCTACGAGCGTGATACCGGGCGCACGGACAGCCAATATCCCGCGATTCCACAGCTCAACTCCCTGATCGCTGGACTCGGTAATCGTGTAAGCCAGCCGAACAAAAACTTCTCGCCCGAGCTTGGATTCGCATGGGATCCGGCGAAGAATGGTAAGACTTCCATCCGCGGCGGCATCGGCTTGTTCTGGGAGAACGCGATTTGGAACAACGTGCTCTTTGACGGCCCATTCCGCGAAACTACGGGCGCGTTTCTGCAGAACCCCTCACCGTGCTCTGCTGCCGGAGTTTCGGCGCCGATCCAAACTTCAACTGGAACGATTACGGCGAGTTCCGCTGTTTGTGGCACTGGTGGAAGTTATCCGCTGATTGGGAATGCGCTACCCGCCTTGCTTGCTTTTCAGGCGCAATACCAGGCAGCCTCCCCGCTCAACCTGTCGCAGCCGAACCCCAATTATGCAGGGCAATACCTGAATGGTACGGTTCAAGGGGTGACCTACAATTGCCAGGATCCCAGCGCTCAGTGTTATTTCACTCCCGGCAATTCCATGTTTAATCCGGCCTACAAATCGCCGCGCTCCATTGTGATGAACCTCGGCATCCAGCGCGAAATTCGTCCCGGTACAGTGCTCAGCGTAGACTTCATCCGAAACGTACAAACCCATTTTCTTCTCGGGGTAGACCAGAATCATGCCGGCGACATCAGCACCTTCAATGTCACTGCTGCTCAGCAGGCGATTCAGGCCACGCTGTTCAACTGCGGCGTTTCTTCCCTGGCCTTAGCCGAGACGAACTGTCCGGGTAATCCTGAAACCGGTGCGCCAGGGTATAACGCACCGGCCACCATGTCCGATTTTGCGGCTAATGGACTGGGTTCCTCCACGGATATGGGGGGCAGCAGTTGTTTTGCCGCTCTGGGCCGTAGCTGCGCTTTCCCAGGGAGAAACCCCAACGCACCGCCGCTCGGCTTCCTGTCGCCGGTGGGCCGCTCCGTCTACAACGGATTACAGATGAAGTTGATCGAAAATGTGAAGAATCCTTTCCGGGGTGCGAAGGCTTTGAATTTGCAGGTATCGTATGCCCTCTCGCGTTTCAACAATTCAGGCGGAGGGGTGGCGCCCGGAGCGCTCGTGACCGCAGTAAGCGGCGACCAGGATTACATTATTCCCGCGCTCGATAACAACAACGTAAATCGGTACTTTGGACCTTCCGCGCTGGACCGGACTCACCAGGTTTCATTCGGTGGATATATGGACGTGCGCGGCGGTTTTCAACTGGGAATCATGTCCCATTTCTACAGCCCGCTTTCCACCACGCTTACGGTGCCCAATACCGGCTTGGGTGGCGGTGAGATTTTCCGCACGGACTTCACGGGAGACGGCACTACGCAAGATCCAATCCCTGGCACCAAGGTGGGAAACTTCGATCGTGGTATCGATGCCAGCAGCATCAATAACGTGATTTCGAAGTACAACGCGTCGCAAGGGGGACAGCCGACTCCGGCGGGTAATGTACTGATCGTTGCCAACCTGATGACGGCAGCCGATCTGTCAGCCTTGGGAGGCGTCGCGCCCACGGTGTCAGCAGCGCCCGCTGATCAGGTCAACTACAGCTGGCTGCGAGCCTTCGACGCCACCGTCAGTTGGAGCCATATGTTCTTCGAGCGCGTGACCATCAAACCCTCGGTTGGTTTTTACAACCTGCCGAATTTCGCGAATTTCGATTTGCCAACCAGCATGATGTCGGGGCTGTTGACCGGAGGCGTGGGCAGCGTCAACGGCACCAACTACGCCGGTCACCTCGTGAACCGGGTCGGAGTGGGCACCGGAGTTTATACACTGGGGTCGCCACGGGAAACGGAGTTCAGCTTGAAGATTATCTTCTAGCCCGAATCGAGTCGGCGTGATTCAAGTACCAGCTCTTTGCGGCGCTGGTGTTTTTTCTTAGCATGAGACCTTTGGTTCCGTCGTCGCGCTTCGCCGGTGATTCCGTAGCGGCGCTTTGTGTACAATGCCTGCATGTCGTTCCGCGCTCCACAAGGAAATCCCAATTCCGCCAAGCGCAGCCGAACACCGCCTCCAGAGGACACTTTTGAAGAAGTTGCTTTTCTTAAGGCGTTGGGCGAGAAACAAAAGCCGGTTTCGGTCAAGCTGATGGACGGCCAGATTGTGCGCGGATGGATTGAATATTACGACAAAAACATGGTGCGGTTGACTCGCGAGGGCGCGCCCAATCTTTTCATTTTCAAGCACGAAATTATGTACATTGCGGAAGAGGGCGGAAAGAGAAAGTAAAGTGAGGAGACGGCCTTCGATTTCCGCGCCGTTGGCGGCCGGGACATAAGATACATGCCGCTTTCAACCTTGGCTTCGGCTGATTTTCCAATGAGTCGAGCTGTCCATTATGCGGGCAGCCGAGACCGCCCAAAATTCAATGTCATCCACTGCCTCCAAACCTGACAGCTTTCTTCCTGCCATGTCCGCCATCGCTCGCGAGGCGGGCGCTCTGCTGCTGCAATATTTTCATCAAGGAACGAAGATTGAATATAAGGGTGACGCCGATTTGGTGACTGCGGCGGACCGTGCCGCCGAAACCCTGATTCGCGAGCGGGTCACCCAACAATTTCCTTCGCATGACGTTTTGGGCGAAGAGCAAGGGTTGAACGATCTGGGCGGAGACTATCGCTGGTACGTCGATCCGCTCGACGGCACGACCAATTTTGCTCACGGATATCCTGTCTTCTGCGTGTCGCTGGCTCTTGAGGAGCGCTCCGCGGGGTCAGGTCAAGGACGCCGGATAGCGGGCGTCGTCTACGACCCGACGCGCGATGAATTGTTCAGCGCGGAGCAGGGCAAAGCCGCCCACCTCAATGGCAAACTGATTCACGTTTCCAAGGCTTCGCAACTGAAAGAATGCCTGGTAGCGACGGGTTTTCCCAGCAAGAAGCGCCACGAGAATCCGAACATTTATTTCTATCACCAGATCACGCTGCAAACGCACGGAGTGCGGCGGGCGGGATCGGCGGCGCTCGATTTATGCAACGTGGCCAGTGGCCGCTTTGATGGCTTCTGGGAATTCAATCTCAATCCCTGGGACACGGCCGCGGGTGTGCTGATCGTGGAAGAAGCCGGCGGCAAGGTCAGCCGTTTCGACGGATCGCCGTTTGAACTGGACAGCCGCGAAACGCTGGCGTCGAACGGACTGGTGCATGACGCACTGCTGCGTGAATTTCAGGAGATTTTCGCAGGCCGGGGGTTGGTTGCTCTGCCTGAACCTAGCGAGTACAAGCGGTAATCGGGATGCCGCGAACTTTGATGGGGAACCAGATGATGAAGCGAAACATTCAATCGTCAATCTCGGTCGCACTGCCGATGTTCACTGCGACGTTCACTGCGATGTTCGCGGCGGTCCTTTTCGCCGCAGCGCCGGTTGCCGCGCCCGATGCGGCGTACGTCGAGTCGTTCGAAAAATGGAAGTCGGAGCAGACTGCCGACTTGAAGGAGAACTGGTTGCCGCTTGCTGGCCTGTTCTGGCTCAAGCCCGGCCCGAACACTTTCGGTAGCGATCCGTCGAATCCGATCGTGTTTCCCAAAGTCCCGGCGCACGCGGGCCAGTTCGATCTGTCAGGCAAGGAAGTCACTCTAACAATGTCGCCCGATGCCAAAGCCACGATTGGCGGCAAGCCGGTCAGCAAGGCGAAGCTTGATCCTGACACGGAAAAGCAGGTCACGTACGTACAGATGGGGAGTCTGCGATTTCACGTAATCGTGCGCGGCGAGCGCGTGGGAATTCGCCTGCGTGACAGCGAAAGCGCAGCGGCACGCAACTTCAAAGGGATGATGTTTTTCCCGCTCGACTTGAATTATCGCGTCACTGCAACCTGGATTCCCGCCGACGAAAAACAGACAATCGAAATTCCTAACGTACTGGGCGACGTTTCGCCCGAACCGGTTCCGGGAATGGCGGTCTTCAAAGTGAACGGCGAAGAGTTGCGGCTGACGGCCCTGGGCGGCGATCCTAAAACCGGGTTGTTCTTGGTGTTCAATGACCTGACCGCGAAGAATGAAACCTATCCCGGCGGACGCTTTCTCGATACCGGGCCGATCGTCGACGGCCACGTCCTCCTCGATTTCAATCGCGCCTACAATCCCCCATGCGCGGTCACGCCCTATGCGACTTGTCCGCTGGCGCCGAAAGAAAACCGGTTGGCGATTGCGATCCCGGCCGGGGAGAAGTTCGACAAGGCGGCGCACGCCCACCACTAGAATGTGCAAGTACGCAAGGTGCGCTAGTGGGAATGCAGGTGATAGATCCCACCGGGCCCCCATTACCCTTGTTACAATGGAGTTGTGGGAAGGCCGTGCCGGTCCGCTCCGGACGCGGTGTTTCAGAATTTTCACCGCCGCAGGTTCACCGTGATCAACTCGCTTTTGGAACGCAAAATTGAAAAGCGGCCTGACAAAGTCCGGCTGCAAGGGCGCATCCTTTTTCTCGCCGAAGATCCGGAATTGATCCGGCGGCAGCTTGCGGGCGAAGACCTGCCGTGGGACACGAGAAATCCCGCCAACAATCCAAAGCTGCGCGACGATATTTCCACCGACGAGATCACGCCGGCCCACTATTGTTTTTATTTTGACGAGACGCTGGGCGAGATTCCGTATCTGGGCTTGAAGTGCGGCAGTGTGACGCCGATTGGGCGCGGCGACGTGAAGCGTGGCGGATTTGTGTGCGCGGTGAGCGGCAAACGGCGCGGCAAGGGATCGAGCCGTGAGCAGTCTCCTTATGCCGAGATGTGCGCCGGCATTCGCGTCGTGATTGCCGAAAACATTGAACGCATCTACAAGCAGAATTGTCAAAACCTGGGGCTGCTGACTTCAACGAACTTTTCGCTGATTGACCGCATTCGTGGCGGGGAAGAAATCGCGCTGAGCGAATTTACCGCAGGCGAAGATGAGATTACGCGGCAGGTGATCGAGTATGGCGGGCTATTTCCGTTCAATGTGGCGCGCATGCAGGGGAAGGTATTCCTGCCCGCCATTACTACTGAAGAAGCGGGCAGAGCCTGCCCTGAGCCTGTCGAAGGGAGTGCCCGCTCCACACGGGCAATGACGCTGGCCGAGAAGATCTTCGCTCGGCACATGATCAACGAGAAGGGCGAGGTGGGTGTGCCTTCGGTCAAGCCTGGTGACACGGGATTCGCGCGAGCAGATTTGCGATTCAGCCACGAATATGTCACGCCCATGGCGGCGATTTTCTTCGAGCGTTATGTTGGAAAAGACGCGAAGGTCAACGACCCTTCCAGCATCATTTTCTTCCGCGATCACCTGACGTTTCTCGACGAGGTGATTTCCGAAGAAAAGAAAAAGCTCGGTTTGCTCGATCTCGCGACTCAACTCAAACTCAAGCAGCAGGATTTCGCCAAGAAGCAGGGCATCCGCCTGCATGGCGAATTGACCGATCGCAAGGGCTCTGAGGGCATTTGCCACTCGATCGTGCTCGAAAGCTACGCGCTGCCAGGGCAGTTGAATATCGGCTCCGATTCGCACACCCCTCACGTGGGCGCCATTGGTTGCGTCGCCTTTGGCATCGGCACCACCGATGTATTCAATTCGTGGATCACGAAAGACGTGCGGGTGAAGGTTCCCGAGTCGGTGCGAATCGTGATTCGCGGCAAGAAGCATCCCAACGTCACTGCGAAAGATTTCATCCTGAAAATTCTGAGCCTGGAGTATGTGCGCAGCGGCAAGGCATTGGCCAAGGTGATGGAGTATGCGGGTGAGGCGATCGAGCAGTTGAGCGTCGACGAGCGTGCCACCATGACGAATATGGCCGCAGAAATCGGCGGCTTTACCGGCATCGTCGCGCCCGACAAGAAGGCCGTCGATTTCCTAGTCGAGCGCCGCGGCACGGATCGCAAGAAAGCCGAAACCATGATCGAAGGTTTGTATAGCGATCCGGGAGCTCAGTACGCGCACGTGATCGAACTGGACGCCGCGGAGATTACGCCCATGGTGGCCACGCCGGGCGATCCGGGCAACGGCAAATATGTGCGCGAGTTGAACACGCCAGTCCCGGTGGAGATCGCCTACGGCGGCACCTGCACCGCCGGCAAGAATGAAGACATGGACATGTATGCGGCCGTGCTCGCCGACGCGCTCAAGCAAGGCAAGCGCGTGGCGGACTCGGTGAAGTTTTACATTCAATTCGGATCGCAGGAAACGCGCGAGTATTGCCTGCGCAAGGGCTACATCGATATATTTCAGAAGGCAGGAGCGCAGGTCATCGAGCCCAGTTGCGGAGCCTGCATCAACGCCGGGCCGGGTGTTTCCACGCGCCCCGATCAGGTGGTGATCAGCGCGCAGAACCGCAACTTTCCCGGCCGCAGCGGCCCTGGGCAAATGTACCTGGCATCGCCTTTCACCGTTGCCGCCAGCGCGGTCGCCGGATACATCGTGGAATACGAGCCGAGCGAAAGGAGGGAATTGATTTCGGCTTGATTGAATCTGCTCACTGAAGCAGCCCTGAGGCGTCTGACTTTTCCAGGAGGCGATTATGAACCGCTCCCGCCTGCTGTTCGTTGCCAGCATCACTGCCTGTTTCCTCGTAGCGTCTCCCGCTTTCCGACGCCCCCTTTCTTCTGCTGCTTCCATCGCTGGTTCCTCGGCAGGCTCGCTGAAACCGACGACGTCGATGCTCGAGCCTCGTTCAGGACACACCGCGACTCTGCTCCCGGATGGCAGAGTTCTCATCGCGGGCGGCATGCGAGGCAATCAGGACTTTTACGATTCTGCCGAACTCTACGATCCGTCGACAGGCAAGTTCAAGCCCACTGGCAAACTGCACCAGCGCCGCGTCGGGCATATCGCGGTGTTGCTGCCCTCTGGAAAAGTATTGGTCGCTGGAGGCTGGGTGGGCGAGGGCGGAACCGATTCCGCGGAATTGTATGATCCCGCCACAGGCTCGTTTCGGCAAATTGCGAAAATGACCATCCGGCGCGGCAGGCCATCGGCAACCTTGCTGGCAAGTGGTGATGTGCTGGTCGCCGGCGGGGAGGAACAGAATAACTTGTCGCTGGCCTCAGCCGAAATTTTCAACGAGAAAACACTTTCGTTCCGTCCAACTGGCTCGATGCACCACGCGCGCGTCTCGCATACGGCCACTCTGCTCAACGACGGGCGTGTGCTGATTGCTGGTGGTTATGGAACCCCGGTAGCGGCCAGCGCGGAACTGTACGATCCGAAGACCGGAGCTTTCACAGAAACTGGCAACATGGCCACAGCGCGTTGTAAACATACGGCAGGCCTCTTGCCAGACGGGAAGGTGCTGGTAGCCGGCGGTTCCAATTCTCGCGATTGGAATAGCAACCTGAACAGCGCGGAGATCTACGATCCGCAGACGGGGAAGTTTACAGCGGCGTCGCCGCTGAACGACCGCCGATTCAAACTCCCAGACGAGGCTGCCCGCTTGTCTTCGGGAAAACTGCTCATCGCTGGCGGAAGTAAGGAAGTCGAAGTTTACGATCCCGCCACTGGAAAATTCTCAGTGGCCTCGGGCGAGATGGGCGACCCCTGGCATTTTCTATCTGAAACCAAGCTCCGCGATGGCAGCGTGTTGCTTTCGGGCGGATACGCGAATAGCCCGGAAGCAACCGCGAAAGCGTGGATCTACCGCCCATAAATGCGTCTCCTTGCGCGACTTACGAGCCCGGGCTGATCCTTGTAAGTGGTTGAATTCAGTCGGGATGGCTGAAATCAGCCACCCCGGAAATAGCAACTTTTCCGCTCGAACGGCGTTCAAACGTATAGAGGCCAGTGAACAGTGGGAAGCGAAACAAGCACCCACAAAGACCACAGTCTCGAGCGGTTTCCAGATCGACGGAACTCTGATCCGGAGCCAAGGGGGTCTATATGCGTTACTTGAAATACGTGGCGTTAATGGCAGTGCTGATGATGCCGTTGGCTTATTCGCAGGCACAAGTTAGCGTGGGGATTGGAGTGGGACCCGCCTATGTGGATGGACCGCCAGCCTGTCAGTGGGGATACTATGATTATTCTCCCTATGTTTGTGCGCCTTATGGCTACTACGGTCCGGACTACTTTGTGGGCGGAGTATTTATCGGCGCTGGCCCCTGGTATCACTGGGGACATCCCGCAGGGTTCTGGAATCGCGGCTATTACGGTCGCGGCGGTTGGGGTTACGGACACGGCTATGCCCGCGGTTATGACCGAGGCTACGCTCGCGGGTACGTTGGCGGACGGGGATACGCCGGCGGGCGTGGGTACGCAGGCGGCGGATACCGCGGCGCCGGCTTCCATAGCACCGGTGGCTATCACGGTGGAGGCGGATTCCATGGCGGCGGTGGCGGGTTCCACGGCGGTGGACATGGTGGCGGACACCGGTAAGTTTTTGACCGGCAGGTGTGATACACGGCCGGCAGCATAATGCTGCCGGCTGTTCTATGTTTGCACCAGCGAACGCTCGAGTTCTTCGCTTTGTCAGGGTTCCTGCTGCGGTTATGAAGGTCGCGCTGCACTTCGTTTGCGCTGCACTTCGTTATGCCAGCCGCCTGAATTCTTGCTAGAATGTCCGGTCACAAAAGCGTCGCGGTAGTAAAATGGACGCAGAGATTCCCAGGAGACTGATACCTTTATGACCTACGTGATTGCTGAGCCGTGCGTCGGCACCAAAGACACCGCGTGTGTGGATGCGTGTCCGGTGGATTGCATTCATCCCAAGAAAGACGAGCCTGCCTACGCGACGGAGGAGTTGCTGTATATCGATCCGGTCGAATGCATCGACTGCGGGGCCTGTGTTCCGGTGTGCCCGGTTTCCGCCATTTTCGCCCTCGACGACCTGCCGGAAAAATGGAACGCTTTTACCGAGCGCAATGCCAAGTATTTCGGTCGGTAAACTTGCTTGACTGGCAGTTCTTGAACCGTGGCTTTTCGGGATCTTAGCGCGCGCCCGTCAGGTTGCGCGCTTTTTGCTTTTGCGGCGCTTTCCTGAACCTTCGCCAGCTGGCTATCTTTTATTTGCGTTTCCCAGCACTTCTGCATCCATGCCGGTGTGCTCCTTCACGGCATCGAGAATGTGGATGTAATCATGCTTGTCCATGCGCAGCACAAACGATTTCGGAACTTGGCCCACCCGGTAATCAATCTCCAGCCAGTGGCTCTTGGAGTGGGTCAACATGACGACCGCGCCCACTCCAATGGCTGCCGCAAAGAGCGACTCCTCATTGACGCGGTGCCTCTTGGTGTACTCGTAGGAGAACTTATAAATCTCAGCGTACGGAATGCTGATGGTGTCGCCCTTCTCCGGTTTCACTTCGACCGCCTTATCGTCATCGCTGAAGGTCAGGACGGCCTTGATTTGCCGGCCTTTCGAGTCAGGCACATCGATGCGGTTGAACGAGACGTCGTCGGCCAGGCCAAGGCCCGCGAGACTAAAAATAACGAGAACGAGCGAAAGAGTCTTTTTCACAGTCTTGAAAGTATATCGAAAGGCGAGGGTAGAGTCGCTTTCGCTGCTCGCGGATCAAGCTGACGCTGAACGCAGCTTCTACTAGAATCAAGCGTCGACGGCGAACAAACATGGCCCTGCGAGAGTCGGAAGCGATTGTGTTGCGCAGTTATCCACTCCGCGAGGCCGACCTGCTGGTCACGCTGTTTACGCGGGCGGAAGGAAAAATTCGCGGCGTCGCCCGATCGGCCAAGAAGTCGAAGCGGCGATTCGGAGGAGCTCTTGAGCCCCTGACCTATGTGCGCGCTTTTTATGACGTCCGCGAAGGGCAGGAGTTGACCCGGCTCGATGCCTGCGAAGTGCTGGAGTCGCCCATGGCTTCGGAGGTGACTTACGCGCGAGCGGTCGCTCTGGGGCACATCGCCGAACTGCTCGACGAGTTGCTCCCCGACCACGAGGCCAACGACGCAATTTTTCGCCTGACGCTCTCCGTGCTGCACGTCCTGACCGGCCCGGAGGTGTGGATGCCGGTCACCTATTTCGAACTGTGGCTGACGCGACTGGTCGGTTTCCTTCCGGAATTAACGGAATGCGTTGTGTGCGGGCGCAGCCTGAACGGCAGCCGCGCCTACTTCCACGCCCTGGCCGATGGGCTCATGTGCGTCGACGACAAGCGCCTGGCGTCGTCTGAGATTTCCAATGATTCGCGGGCCTTGGCCGCGCAAATGTTTCGGGCGCCAGTGGAAAGTTTTGCGGCCATGCCGTGGCCGAAGGCGCAAGGCGCAGACCTGCGAAAATTTCTTATCCAGATCTTGCAACGGCATCTGGAGAAGAAACTGGTAACCGGTGGCATGCTGGAGAAGGCTGGATTTTAGGAGTCCCCGCGGGGTTTTTCACGGACGGTGAATTATGGACAGGCTCCAACTACTGTTCCGTATATTGACACGACGAGGATCAGAGGATCACATGACGGACAAATGGGGAAGGCGATTATTCATCAGCGGCGCGTTGGCATTGTTGATCGTCGGACTAGTGCATTCGTTGTCATTATTTGCAAAACAAGTTCCTGCCAATGATACGGAGCGGCAGTTGCTGACTCTGATGGCAAACTATCAATTCAATGTCATGGGAACGATGCGCAGTATGGGGAACTTCCTGCGCGGGTTCAGCATTTCGTTCATGCTGGCGGCGTTCGCGATGGCAGCGGTCGACTTGGTCGTCTGTCGCGAACGCACATCCTTGCTGAAGCGAGTGGCGCTGGTCAACACGATCTGGCTGGCTGCGATGACCGCCGTCTCCTTGCGTTATTTTTTTGTGGTGCCCACTTCCTTTCTGGCAGTTACGCTGATCCTCTTTGCGCTGGCCTGGCTGAAACTCCCAGCAGAAAAAAATTAGTGCGTTTCTTTCGCCAGTTATCGGTGGTGTGTTTTTGAACCGGGCGCGAGTCCCTGCAAATCTGTCAAGTCTACTTTTGTGGACTCTTCTGGAGCCAAAACGTACTCGAAAGTAGACATGTTTTACACAATCTAAGTCCAGCACATGCAATGCGGCCGGAAATTATCAACGGCTTGCGGCGTTTTTCTCCGGCATTATCCACAGTGTTCCTGCAGGAACGTTTCCAGCAGCCAAGGCTGACGGCTGCCGCTCAATTCCATTACAATCAGAGATTAACCTGCTGAGCTCCGGCCGCGCTGTAGGAGTTTGATCGACCACGCGCCTTCCGGAGTTTTGGGCTAAACCTAAAATCTAAGAGCTGACTCTGTGACTTCGCCCTCCTCCAATCCGCTCACCTTTCAGGAACTCATCCTGCGCCTGCAGTCGTTCTGGGCGCAGCGAGGTTGCGTGCTGCAGCAG
>DATBEI010000069.1:0-10322 GCA_036269595.1 Candidatus Sulfotelmatobacter sp. | reverse complement strand
GTGAACAGATTTTCACGACCGCGGAGGCTGTGGCGAAAGCGGGCGCGAAAGTGCTGCGGGGCGGGGCATTCAAGCCGCGCAGTTCCCCCTATTCGTTTCAGGGGCACGGGGAGGACGCGCTGAAACTGCTGCGCGAGGCGGCAGAGAAATTCAAGTTGCTGGTGATCAGCGAGGTCATGGAAATTTCGCAGATCCCGATGATGATTCCGTACGTTGACATTCTGCAGGTGGGCGCGCGCAACATGCAAAACTTTAATTTGTTGCGCGAACTGGGCAAGGTGCGCAAGCCGGTGTTGCTGAAGCGCGGAATCGCGGCGACGCTGGAAGAGTTGCTTCTGTCGGCGGAGTACATTATGGCGGGCGGCAATTACGACGTGATTCTTTGCGAGCGCGGCATCCGAACATTTGAAACCTACACGCGGAACACGATGGATATTTCGGCGATTCCGATCATTCATAAACTTTCGCACCTGCCCATGACGGCGGACCCTTCGCACGGGACCGGACGCCGCGACAAGGTTTCGCCGATGGCGCGCGCGTCGGTTGCGGCGGGCGCGGATGCGCTGCTGATTGAAGTGCATTGCGATCCGGATAAGGCGCTGTCCGACGGGGCGCAGTCGCTGTTTCCAGAGCAATTCGCGAAACTCATGGACGAGTTACGGATGATTGCGCCGGCGGTAGGGAGAAAAATTTAGGGGATTGAGTCATTGCGTGATTGCGCCATTGAGTGATTGAGAGTTGAAGTAAATAGCTCGATGGCTCAATCGCTTAATTGCTCAATTTAGTTATGCCTATTCGGCAAATTACCATCATCGGGACTGGCTTGATTGGCGGGTCGCTGGGGCTCGCGCTCCGAAAGAAAAAATTCGCTGGACGGATTGTAGGATGCGACCGCGCGGGAACGCTGGAGCGGGCGCGCAGTCGTGGCGCCATCGACACTGGAACTGCGAATCCTGGCGACGCTGTGCATGGAAGTCAGATCGTGATTCTCGCGACTCCAGTTCTCGCGATTCTGGATTTAATCGAACGCGTGGGGCCGGGACTTCCCGCGAAAACCTTGCTCACCGACGTGGGGAGCACGAAGGCCGCGGTAGTGGAGCGCGCGGTTAAGGTGTTTGGCAAGAATGCGGGGAAGCGGTTTCTGGCGGGGCATCCGATGGCGGGCAAAGAGATGAGCGGAGTCGACCACGCGGATGCGGATTTGTTTCACAAGGCCGTGTGGTTCCTGTCTCCGCTGCCGGGACAGAATTTGAATGAAGGATTGCTTGCAGAGTTTGCGGGATGGATCGATCAGATCGGGGCGCGGGTCGCGATGCTTCCCGCGGAAGAGCACGACCGGCTGTGCTCGTGGATCAGCCATGTTCCGCAGATGATTTCGACCGCGCTGGCGGCGGCATTGGTGGAGGAGTTTGGCGACGAGGCCCCTCTCCTGCCGGCCGGCGGACGCGCCTTGCAGGAGATGACGCGAATTTCTGCAAGCCCGTATTCGATGTGGCGGGATATTGCTATCACGAACCAGAAAAATCTCGAGCAGGCGCTGTGGAAGGTGGAGCAGCGGCTGGCGCACATTCGGGAGAACCTGGCGACGCGGCAACTGGCCGAGGAGTTTGAACAGGCGCATGGCTTGCGGAAAATTCCCGGCAGGAAGGCAATTGTTGATTGATGATTGTTGATTGCTGATTGAAAACCCGAAGAGCATTGTTTCAATCAACCATCAGAAATCATCAGTCGGCAATTTATTCATTTACAATTCTGACGCTATGAACAAAGTTGTGGCCAGCGCGGATGAGGCCATCCGCGATGTATTTGATGGGGCGACCGTCATGATTGGCGGATTTGGGCTGTGCGGCATGCCCGAAAATCTGATTCGCGCGCTGGTTCGCAAGGGCACGAAAAACCTGCGAACCATCAGCAATAACGTGGGAGTGGATGGCGTGGGGAACGGATTGTTGTTGGCGGCGGGGCAGATCGTGCATCACATTGGATCGTACGTCGGTGAGAACAAGCTGTTGGAAGAGATGGTGCTAAAGGGAACGATTCGGCTCGATCTGGTGCCGCAAGGGACGTTTTCGGAACGGATTCGCGCTGGGGGCGCGGGGATTCCGGCGTTTTTTACGGCGACGGGCGTGGGAACAATCGTTGCCGACGGCAAGGAGACGCGCGAGTTTGAGGGGCGCACTTACGTAATGGAACGCGGGCTCACCGCTGATTTCGCAATGGTGAAGGCGTGGAAGGGTGATCGCGAGGGGAATCTGATTTACCGGAAGACGGCGCGGAATTTTAATCCCATGATGGCGACCGCGGCGAAGACCACGATTGCCGAGGTTGAGCATTTGGTGGATGCGGGAGATTTGGATGGAGATCAGATCCATACGCCTTCGATTTATGTGAAACGGATTTTTCAAGGGGAAGTGTACGAGCGGCGGATTGAGAGACGGACGGTGCGGAAGGCGTGAATCGGGTGCACGAGTCAGGGGTAGGGATCCTTCGACTGCGGTTTTGCTTCGCTGTTCGCGAAGCAAAACCTTCGCTCAGGATGACATGCGTGTGGATAAGGGCAACGACTGACGACGAACGACTAACAACAAAACATGAATAAGCTTGGCAAAGATATCGAAAAGCGCGAACGCATCGTGAAGCGGGTTGCGCGCGAGTTGCGCGATGGCTTCTATGTGAACCTGGGCATCGGCATGCCCACGCTGATTGCAAATCATGTGCCGAGTGGAATTGAGGTCACGTTGCAGTCGGAGAATGGGATGCTGGGGATTGGGCCGTATCCGGTGGAGGGGCAGGAGGATCCTGACCTGATCAATGCAGGGAAAGAAACCGTCAGCGAGATGCCGGGGACTTCGTATTTTTCGAGCGCCGATTCGTTTGCCATGATTCGGGGCGGGCACATTGATTTGAGCGTGTTGGGCGCAATGGAAGTGGACGAGTCGGGAAGTCTGGCGAATTGGATGATCCCCGGAAAAATGGTAAAGGGAATGGGCGGGGCGATGGACCTGGTCGCAGGAGCGCGGCGTGTGGTGGTGGCAATGGAGCATACGACGCGCGAAGGGGCTCCGAAGATTTTGAGGAAGTGTACGCTGCCGCTGACCGGGGTAAACGTTGTCGACACGATTGCGACGGAAATGGCTTACATTCGGGTGACCAAGGACGGGTTGGTTCTTGAAGAAGTGGCGCCGGGAGTGACTGCGGAGGATGTGCAGCGAGCTACTGAAGCGCGTTTGATTGTGAGCCCAAACTTGAAGGTGATGGAAAGTTAGAAAAAGCGCCGCTGCCCGGCTGGACAGCCGTGGGCGTCTGTCCCCACATAAACAGATACCTCTCTCACCAAAAGTTGCGAACTCACTACAGAGCAAAAGTCAAAGTCCCCACCTTCTCGCGGAAAACGCGAGAAGGGTGGGGCACCCGGTTTTTTAACTGGCTTTCTCTCTCCGTCGTTCTTCTCATCGTTAGGCGGCGGCGATGCGGCGGATCAGGTCTTCTTGTTCCTGCTTGTTTTCGGCGCCGATGGTGAAGGCGTCGAGCAGGCCCAACGACAGCGCGTATTTGATGCCTTCGTCCTGCCGATTGCGCAGCGTGCCTTGACCGAGAATCTTCATGCCGACCACCGCTTTTCCGGAGGCTTTCATTTCTTTCAGAACGCTGACGACGGTTGCGGGATCGGAATCCATGTACGCGCCGACGGGATTGATGCGGGCTAGATCGATCTCGACCCAAGGCGACTTAGCGGCCGCCCGCAAGGCTTCAATGCTGTGGCAAGAGCAACCGTGGGCGCGGATCGTTCCTTTCTCTTTCGCCTCGGACAAAACGTCCATGGCGCCGCGGAAGCGGTCGGTCCAATCAGTCTCGGTGACGCAGTGCATCAGGCAAATATCGAGATAGTCGGTGCCAAGTTCTCGGCGGAAGCGGTCGAGGTCGGCACGCATTCCGGCAGCGTCCCGCGCCCAGGATTTCGTGAGCACGGTGACTTTGTCTCGCGGCACGTGCTTGAGCGCTTCGGCGACGTGGGGATGGCTTCCGTAAGAGTCGGCGGAATCGAAGAAGCGAAGGCCGTGATCGTAGCCGTTCAGCAAGAGATCGGAGAGACCTTTGACGCCGAGCGCGGTCTGATGCGAATGATGTCCGGAGCCTACCGTTCCAGTGCCCATGGCGAGGCGGCTGGTTTTAATTCCGGTGCTGCCGAGCGTGACCGTGTCGGAGGCGGAAAATTTGGCAGCCAGAGTTTGCTGGGCGTTGAGAATGGAACTTGAGGTGAGCCAGGTTGCTACCAGGCCCGACCCGGAGCGAATGAGGAATTCGCGGCGACGCATGACATCCTCCTAAAGATTGCACCACGGAGGACACGGAGAGGGTCTGGCCCGGGACCGCCATGCCTTCGCGGTGTACATCTTTAATGAGGCTACACCAACTGGGATGGCGCGGGAAAGCAGGCGGAGATCCTCCGACTGCGGTTTTGCTTCGCTTGCGCAAAGCAAAATCCTCGCTCATGACAAAGCTGCTTAGGAAAAGCTGCTTAGATGCGGAACGGCGCCGCCAGCAGGCGGAACGGCAGCGTAATAGCGAGGAAGATTACTTCCAGCACGCCATGGACGGCGACGCCCACAATTCGAAATGGCAGTAGGAGCAGCCAGATGAACGGATAGGCGACCAAGGCTAGCAAAGCGAGCGGCCAGCATAGAACGAAAAGAATGCACCAGAGCAAGAATGCGAACATGGGACCTCCTACTCCTTACTAAAGCATTTTACGTTTTTGGGGAGGGAAAAGTTCCGTGATCCCGCTCACTCGAACTGGCTGCGGAAGGTGGCAAGCTGCTGCTGAACCTTGGCGAGCTGCTGGCGCAGGCGGGCAACTTCTTCTTCCAGCGCCGTCAAACGGTCGTCAATCGAATTGGGGCGATCACGATTGGAGCGATCATCGGATGGCGGAGCGGTGTGCCCAACGGCGGCTTGCGGCGGTTCACCGGAGAACAGATGCGTGTAGCGGGATTCCTTGGTGCCGGGTTGGCGGGGAAGAATTCGGGCCAGCGGCGGATCGCGCTGGGCGAGGCGGTCGAGCGTGGAGACGATGTCGTCGAGAGCCTCGAAATGGTACATCCGGTCGGCGCGGCTACGGAGTTCGCCGGGAGTTTGCGGGCCGCGCAGCAGCAGCAAACAGACGATTGCAATTTCGCGGCGATCGAAATTGAAAACTTCCTGCAGGCGATGCTCGAATTTCGTGACGCGGCTGTCGGCGCCGCTGGCGGGGCCGGCCAGCCGCTTTTCCTGAAGCGTGGCGAGGGCCTGGCGCACGGCTCCTTCGTCGAGAGTCATCACAGGGTCGCGATTATTCTTCTGATTGCAGGCGTTGACCAGCGCATTGAGCGAGAGCGGATAGTAGTCGGGCGTGGTGATATCTTTTTCGATCAGAGAGCCAAGCACGCGGGTTTCGATTTCGGTGAGGTTCACTTTGCAGTCCGGTGTGATTTTAATGCATAGTTCTACGAGCGGAATATTCGAAGTCAAAATCCCCACCCTTCGACTGTGCTCAGGGCGCAAGCTCCTGTCGCAAACGACGCGACAAGGGTGGGGGCACCCGGCGACAAGTCTGCGATGCTGGTATAGTTTCTCGACCCTGACTTGACGCTGCGGTCAGGAGCAAGGAGCGACCATGTTACGACTGCTGCTGCATTGGGTGCTGAGCGCGATCGCAGTGTGGGTCATGGCGCAGGTGGTGCCGGGAATTTATGTCAGCGGACCGAGGAACGCGCTGATCGCGGCACTGGTCATCGGGTTCATCAATGCGACCATTGGATTTGTGCTGAAGATAATTACTTTCCCTCTGACGCTTTTGACACTGGGATTGTTCTGGTTCGTTATCAATGCCTTGATGCTTGAGTTTGCGTCGGCATTGTTATCGCCAGGCTTTCAAGTGCGCGGATTTCTGGCGGCGTTTATCGGAGCGATCGTGCTCAGCCTGCTGAATATGGTGGTGAAGGCTGTGATGTCGCCGCGTCGGGCGCAGTAGAGTTCAGCACCAAAGCGTTAGCCTAGAGCTTAGGGAATGATTTGTCATCCTGAGCGAAGCGAAGGACCCCTATCAAATGAAAAAAGACTGCATGGGTCCTTCGCTTCGCTCAGGATGACAAAACATCCGAGGGGATCGCGCTGCTAGATTCACCTTCTACTTTTTTGCGGATTTGTTCGGTCTGATTCCCTGCCAGTCTTCTTCCGTCAGGAGGCGGCCGAGATTGCTGAATTCTCCTGCGCCTTGCAGGAATTCGCCGCCGTCCATGCGAATAACTTCGCCGTTGATATAGCCGGACGCATCGCTCACCAGAAAGGCCGCCAGGTTTGCCAGTTCTTCGACCGTGCCGAAACGATGGAGCGGATTGCGATCGAGGGCGACGGTTTCGAGTTCGGGGCGCGGCAGCACGCGGGAAAATGCGCCCTGCGTGGGAATGGGGCCGGGAGCGATGGCGTTCATGCGAATGCCGCGATTGCCCCATTCGACGGCCAGGCTGCGCATAAGGGCCTCGACTCCGGCTTTGGAGACGGCGGAGGGAACGACGTAAGCGGAGCCGACGGGGGCATACGTGGCCGAGATGCTGAGGACTGTGCCGGGATGTTTGCCTTTCAGCCAGCGGCGCCCGCAAGCCATGGTGCAGTTCAGCGTGCCTATGAGAACGATGCCAATAACGGAATTCCATGCGCCGGGAGAAAGTTCTTCGGTGCGGGCGATGAAATTTCCGGCGGCGTTGTTGACGAGGATATCGAGCGGGTCTTCGCTCCAAATCGAGTCGATCATGGCCTCCACGGCGTCAAGGCTGCGCACGTCGCAGGGGATGGCATGAATGGTTCCCTGGGCGGCGAGTTCGGCGGCGGTCTGTTCGAGAATTTCTTCGCGGCGGCCGCAGATGTGGACGATGGCGCCGAGTTCGAGGAAGCGCTGGGCCATGCCTTTGCCGAGGCCCGTGCCGCCTCCGGTGATGAGCACGCGTTTGTTCTTGAGAAGGTCGGGAGTGAACATAGGGAATTTTGTAATTTTGTAATTTGGTAATTTGGTAATTTGGTAATTTAAAACCGACAAGCTAATCGTACGATTTTAAATTACACAGTTACCAAATTAACCAATTACAAATTGTTTTGGCACGCTACGCGGAAGCCGTAATCGGCGTAGTGGAAATCTGGAGGGATGCTGGAACGGGCGGAGCAACGTGCGACTTTGATGTGGTGCCGCCACGATCCGCCGCGGGAGGATTTGCGCGGAGGCTTCATCGAGCTTTGCTGGGGGCCGCGAGGGTTCCGGTCTGGCGAGACGGCGTAGTAATTGGGATCGTACCAGTCGCTGCACCATTCGTGGACGTTTTCGCAAATGTCGTACATGCCGAAGCTATTGGGAGCATACCTAGCCACAGGCTCGGGGCCAGCCTGCCAGCGCGTGGCATAGTCGGGGAGTGATTGCGGTGGATCATCGCCCCAAGGGAACTGTTTTTGCTCCAGGCCGCCGCGGGCGGCGAGTTCCCATTCAGCTTCGGTGAGCAGGCGGTAGGCACGCGCGGTTTGCGAACTGAGCCACTCGCAATATCGAGCGGCTTCGAACCACGAGATACCAGTCACCGGCTGTTGAGGATGGTTGAAGTTGGGATCAGACCAGAAGGGTGGCGTCTGCGTCGACGTCGCACGGAGAAAGTGTTCGTATTCGGCATTGGTGACTTGCGTGGCGGCCAGCAGGAACGCGTCAACCCAGACCCGATGAACCGGACGTTCGCAGTCCTGCCCCGAACTCGAGCCCATCAGGAACCAGGCGGCGGGAATCTGGACCAGCGAAGGCTCGGTCGCCAACGAATGAATTCCAGTGCGGGTGGAAATAGGCATTGCGTCTGCGGTTTCCTATCAAAGGAAAGTTTATCAACATCGGGCTCTAAAGATCTGGCAGGCTAGCCTCGCAACTTCTTCACGACCATGGCAATGTCGTTGTCCTGAAAGAGGCGGATGGCGGCGATGCCGGCGGCTCCGGCCACGAGGCAGGAGTGAGCGTTGGCTAGAGTGATCCCGCCCAGGGCCAGAACCGAGATGTTTGCCCGGCAGGCTTCCTTCAGGAATTCGAGGCCCGCTGGGTGCGCGGCTTTTTTTTCGAAGACGGGAGCAAAGACGGCAAAGCTTGCGGCGCCGGCCGCTGCGCGAGCTACCTCGGCTGGCGAGTGACAGGAGACCCCGATCACGGGATCTCCTGGTGAGTTTTGGCGGGCAGAGCTTGCCCTGAGCCTGTCGAAGGGAGTGCCCGTCCCACACTCTGTCCATGCGGTTCTCACATCATGCGGAGAAATGTCGTCGGAGCGAAGGTGGACTCCCTCGGCTTTGACGGCCAGTGCGACATCAGCACGCGAGTTGATCAGCAAAGCAGTTCTCGGTTCTAGGTTCTCGGTTCTCACCTGTGAGCGTTCGTGGATGACGCCTACCGCCTCCCGCGCCAGGGATTCCAATTCGCGCGTGGAAAGATCTTTTTCTCGAAGCTGGATGTAGTCGACGCCGGCCTCGACGGCTTCGCGGATCTTTTCCAGCAAGCGGCGACGGTGGGAGCATTCGTCACCGGGAAAGGCGCGGCGGTCGGTAATGTAATAGAGAAGGCAGTTCTCGGCCATCAGTTCTCAGCTCTCAGCTATCCGGAATGTGCCAATGAACCTGGTAGTTTGGACATCGTAAATACATTTCTTCCCCTTATTGATCTCCCTCAGCCTGGCTACCTCTTGCTCGGCGAGATCTCGCGACGGCAGTATCTTCACAACCGTAGCGCTGTGCTCCACGTTACTGCGGCTCACGTCCAAATCAAATCTCACAACAGCGTAAACGTGTGTGTACTTGCGATGGGGTTTATCCGCAGCGCGCAGCATCTTTTTCACGGTCTCGTCTTGGCAATTTCCGGCAGGACTTCGACTTCTTTTTTTGGCGTGCCGCCGAGATGGTATTTCGTCAATCCATCACGCAGGAACTCGAAAGCGTCTACTGGACTGTCCACCAGCTTGAACTGGTTGACGTCTTCCGGGGCAATGGTTCCGGCGTCGACGAAAGCCTGGAAGTTGATGACGCGGTTCCAGTATTCGCTGCCATAGATGACCACCAGAATTTTCTTCGCCAGTTTATCGGTTTGCGCGAGCGTGAGGATTTCAAAAAGTTCGTCCATGGTTCCGAATCCGCCGGGAAAAATGACGAGAGCTTTGGCGAGATAAGCGAACCAGAATTTCCGCATGAAGAAGTAGTGAAACTGAAAATTCAGCGCGGGTGTGATATAGCGGTTGGGGCTCTGTTCGAAAGGAAGCTGGATGTTCAAGCCAATAGTTTTTCCGCCCGCTTCGTGCGCGCCGAGATTGGCTGCTTCCATGATGCCGGGACCGCCTCCGGTAGTCACCACGAAACGACGGCGGCGCGCGGGGATCTGGATCGACCACTTGGTCAGCATGTGGGCGAGGTGGCGCGCGTCCTCGTAATAGCGGGCCATGTCAACGGCGGCTTGGGCGAATTTCAGGTCTTTTTCAAGTTGCGCAGTGGCCGTGGCCGCGTGATTCTGCTTAAGTGCGGCGAGCGCCTTCGCGGCGTCCTTCTGTCCCTGAAACCGGGCGGAGCCGAAGAAGACAACCGTGTCCTGAATCTGCTCACGGCGGAAGCGCGCCAAGGGCTCCTGATATTCCGCCAGGATGCGGAGGATGCGCCCATCCGGGCTGTTGAGGAAGGCTGGATTTTCGTACGCCACGGGCGCGGATTTGAGGTGGTCAGTCATAGTAAAACTCGCAATCACGAATGTTAGTGCGAAGCAGAGGCACCTGTGTAACGGTCCGGCCGTTTACGGAAAGCCGAACCGGCCGCTATTGCTGCTCGTGGTAGTGGAGCGCCTCCCAGAATCCAATCCAGATATCGAGCAGCCCGAGGCCGCTGCACAGGCCGCGGAAGAACCCGTTGGAAATTACCGAGCGGAGCGCGGGGAACGACATTAGCAAGTAGTTATCCGTCCACTCCGGCGTCCAGGGCAGAATGATGAGTAGTACTCCAGCCACCGCACTGACCAGAACAAAAAGAAAAACCGAGATGCGATGCATCCAGAGCTGTACTCCGCTGGGGCCGGGTGGGTGCGCGGACAGACCCGGAGGATCAAGAAGCGCAGTGTGCGTCTCAGTCTGCGGGGAATTTCGTTCCTCCGGCTTTTGGGTCGCGCCGGAAGACGAAGTGGGATCGGTCATCGGCTGCTCCGCCAATCGACGTTGCGGAAATTTCCGCCGTTTGCGGCGAGCCCCGGGATGTGAAGATGGGGGACAGAAGCCATCGGGCTATTCTACGACTTCAGG
>DATBEI010000012.1:0-13022 GCA_036269595.1 Candidatus Sulfotelmatobacter sp. | reverse complement strand
GAATTCGCCTGGTTGGAGTCCGCGACGGCAATCGTCCAGCGAGCGAAACCGTCGCCAGAAATGCGCGCGATCCATCCACCGAAGGTAATTTTGTCGCCCGGATTCACTGCAAGAAATTGCGAACTCCAAGGACTCCCAGTTCCAAGGATCGCGCTGTAGCTCGGCAGGTTCGTGGGCTGCGCGGTGAGCTGCAGGAAGTTGTTTCCACTGTGGGCTTGGGCGCTATTCGTAACAATCGTAGCCGCCCCGCTGCTGTTCCAAATCCATCCGTTGCTGCCCGATTCAAACCCCGGGTTCGTTAGCGGCGTCTGCACGACCGCCAATGTGGCACTCTGACCGTCGGGGTTCGTCACCGTTACATTAGCCGGTCCCGCCGGGTTTGCCGGGGTTACCGCAGTAATCGTGCTGCTGCTGGTTACAACCACGCTGGTGGCCGATACTCCTCCAAACGTTACCGTCGCCCCCGTCAGAAAGTTCGACCCGGAAAGAGTAACCGCCGTTCCGCCATTGGTCGAACCGACAACCGGAGAAATGGAGGAAAGCGTCGGTGGAGGGTTCGTAGCCGACAGAAACGAGCCGATGAAAACGAAGCCAACTACCAGCAGTAAGCGCCGAGCAGACATCGAGCGAAGTTCCTCCTGGGAGGCCATGGGACTGAAAGTATTTGCCTATTTACGGACTTTTTACCGGGGGGTCACCCGCTTATTCAGCAGGAAGGGGGACAATCGCAGATCGTATTTTCACTGGCAGATGAGGAGAAGTCAAGCTTGAAATTTCCCCTAAATATGCGAAAAAAAGCCTCGAAAATAGGGGTTTTCCACTGCACGCTGCCGCATTCTTAGGTTAGAATTGAATCATTCCGCTGCAAATCCTGAACTGTGATTTCAGAGCTCGTTTCGATCTCTGTCCTTGTCCCTAGGCGTGTCACTTTCCAGGCGAAACGGCGACTCGGGGAACGTAGTAGCTTCACGATAACGGAATGGCCGCTGATTGACGCGAGTCGCGCGATCAGCCGAAAACCAGCAATCCCAGTGTGGTTTTTGTACGAAAGTCTGTAAGCGGTCGTCTCATGTCCCGTTAAGGTACAGCGTCCTTTTCGACAATTTGTATGAACTTCTGTGCTCTGTGAGCTTTCTCACCCCGCTTGTAGATTTGGGACTGAGAATTGCGCCTTAGCCCCCATAAGGAGGTCGCTTGAAAGCCACAGCGATACTGTTATTTTTAATTTTGATTTTATTCTTGCCGTCGCCTGCTTTATTGGCGGCGCCAGCGGCGCCGGTTCCCGCGCCACAAACGAGTTCGTCGACTACCACGTCGACCTCATCGCCCGTTCCCTCTTCATTCTTCGGAATGAACAATTACATCTACGGCCCGACCACATGGTCAGAGCCCTGGCCCTCGGCGCCCTTAAGCGGTGCTCGCCTCTGGGACACCTATACCGAATGGCGCTATTTGCAGCCCACGGCGACCACCTGGAACTGGAGCAATCTCGATTGGTGGCTCAATCAGGCTCACACCCATAACGTTGACTTGATCTATACCTTTGGCGGCGTGCCCCAATGGGCCTCGACCGAACCTAACAACACCAACTGCCATCGCGCCTTGACCTCGGGCGCAATCGGTTCTTGCGCTCCGCCCACTAGCCTCACGCTTTGGGACAACTTTGTGAAGGCCGTCGTCACTCATGCGGCAGGCAGGATCAAGTACTGGGAGATCTGGAACGAGCCCAACATTCAGGCCTACTGGACCGGTACGCCCGAAGAGTTGGCCACGATGGCGCAACATGCTTATGGAATCATCAAATCGATCGATCCCAATGCTGTCGTAATCAGCCCCTCCCCCTCCGGATATTGCTACAACGGCGTCTGTCAGGTCGTTGGCACTTCCGACGGTCCCACCTGGCTCGCGAACTTCATCTCTTCAGGCGGTAATTCCTACGTCGACATTTATGCATTCCATGGTTATCCCGGAAACGTCGCCGAATGGATCAACGCCTATATGGATCACTATAACGGCGTCCTAACCAACGCGGGCATCACTTCGAAGCAACTGTGGGACACAGAAGGATCGTGGGGCTCTCACCCGCTTGCCACCGAGGAACAGGATGCCGCTTACCTGGTTCGCCGATATTTGCTGGAACGCTCGAAGGGCGTCGCGCGATTCTACTGGGAAGCCTGGGACGCTACCGGCAACTGGGGCACCATGTGGTCTGCCGCTACCGGCGTGAACCCTGTCGGAAAAGCTTACGCGCAGGTGAACAAGTGGATGGCGGGCGCCACGCTTTCTCCCTGCACCCAGGCCTCGAACGGTACTTACACCTGCACCCTTACTCGCTCGAACTATCAAGGGCTCGTTGTCTGGAACCCGAATACTTCGATGAGCTACACGCCGGGTACTGAATTTACCACCCATACCAACATGTACGGAACGGCTGCCACCGTTACTGGGGCCGTCACCATCGGCCCGGATCCGATCTTGTTCGAAACGCCGGCCTCCGGAAATATTCCGCCGCAAGCGGTGCTCGCCCTGAAGTCCGCCGGAACCAATACGATCTACTTTTCGGCGCCTTCGGGCTACGCGCCGTTCACCGTGATCGCCGACTCGTCCGCGTCTTATGCACTGACCGGCACGATTTCTTCTCGGACGATCGATTTCGGGGACGGCACTACGACTACTGCTGAATACGCGACTCACACCTATCACACCGCAGGCACTTACACAGTCGCGCTCACGTTGAAAGATAGCGACGGCGCCACGGTGAAGACAACGCATGTGGTTTCCGTTTCCAAACCGTATTGCACTCTAAATACCGCCGCAAATTCGCTGACGCTGTGCGTTCCAGCAAGCAATGCGACGGTGACCTCGCCAGTGCATGTGGTCGGAATCGCCAACGATAACAGCAGCATCGCCAACATCGCTGCCTACATCAACTGGTCGAAAGTAAGCCAGGTAAACGGCTCTTCTACATTTAACCAATACATCACCCTGCCTGCGGGCTCTCATAAGCTCTCGGTCGAGGTGACCGATACTGCCGGCAGAAAATATTGGATCACCGAGACCATCAACGTGCAGTAACGGCGATCCGGAACGGCACCAAAAACTTTGGGGAAGCGGACTACACGCCGCTTCCCCAATTTTTTTACGGTCCGATCGGTTTACGAGTCTAACGGCCCGGGGCTCGCTGAAATGAGCGTACGATCGCGTCAAACACCGGCTTCCCTCCGAACGACGCGTCCAACGGCAGCGGCGCCACTGGCTGGTTATCGGACCGCGGCGATTCTTTGGCGAGCCACGTGTACTTGTCCGATAATCCCCAGGTCTGCACGGAAATGACCGCCTTCTCTTCCAGCACCGTATTCAAGTAGGTTTCGTAGATTTTTGCCAGATCGTTGTCCCGCGTCGCCAGCGGAGTGCGCGCCTCGCGTACATCCAATTCCGTGATCAATATTTTGAGGCCCAATCCGGCTACCTGGTGGAGAAAATCCTCGAATTTGCGCGGATTAAACTTAGACTGCATCTCGTCGCGCGAGTGCGACTGAATCCCCAATGCATCGATGGGCACGCCCGACGATTTCAGTTTTTTCAGCAATCCCAAAGTCGCGTTTCTCTGGTCCTCGCTGTAGGGAAGGTCGTATTCCAACATCCGCTCGTTCCAAACCAGCAGTGGTTGAGGGTCCGCGGCCTTCGCAGCGCGAAACGCTTTCGCTACGTAATCCGGACCAATATTATCGAGCCAAACTCCTTTGGCTAACCCATCCGGACGTCCATCCTTTGGCTGAATAATCTCGTTCACCACATCCCAGGAATGCAGCTTGCCCTGGTAGTGTCCGACCACCGTGCGAATATGATCGACCATGACCTTCTCGGCATTGCCGTGATTCACCTGCTTTTCGACCCAGTCCGGAAGATTGCTGCCCCATACCAGAGTATGGCCGCGAAACTGAATTCCATTCTGGTGAGCCCAGTCCACTAGCCAATCAGCATCTTCAAACCTGAACTTATCGATGCCTGGACGAAGCGCCTTCCACTTCATTTCGCCTTCCGGGGTCATGACGCTACATTGCTGCACGAACGCGGCTGCAAAGTCGGGGTCGGCTTGCAAGATCTTCCGAGATGTCGCCGCCCCATAAAGCAAGCCCTTGCTGGCCGCCGCCCCTTTTAAGGTCGTCCCCTGGGTGGCCGGAATAGCGAATAAAGCATTCCTTGCCAACTTTCGCGATGTCTCCAGACCACCGGCCATCGCTGTCAAGCCGCTCAGCCCTACCGAAACGCCGAGCCCTTGAAGAAACTTGCGTCGTTTCATCGATCTTCCTTTCGCGTTGAGTTCGTTACAACGGCTTTCCGCTCATGAGTCGCCGGTACGGCACTGGTGTCCCCAAATTACGCTGCGCACTGAGGTGCCCGTCGAAATCCACCGGCACAGTTTCTTCATAGAAGCTGACCGACCGAACCTCGCCGGGAACTGAATGATACGCTCTCCATAACTCCCACAGAGCGTGAAGTTGATTCGCAGACAGATTTCCAGCGGGAGTCTCTTCTATCCGGTACGTCAAACCCTGCCAGCGTTCCGCGGAGAACATTTTCGCCATCACCGGGTCGTGGCTTAGTTCGTATTCTTGGTGGGTTCCGTTCTTCATATCCACGCTTGCGATCAACCGGTGTAACTCCGCCTTTTTGACCCGATCAAACGTGGGATAGCAGGCAAATGGCCACGCCCGCACAATATGAAACGAGCCGCAAAGAATATTGATTGCAAGCAAGGAAAGCCCTGCGCACCACAGCGCGGTCGAAGGCGCGACCGTCTGCCGCGACGCAGTCTGTACCTTCATTGGAACCAGTGAGCAGGTTCGGCTGTCGGCCAGGCGGGCATATACCGTTTCACCCAAGGCTCGGACGGGAGCCAGCAGCAGAAAGGGCGTTAGGAACGACAGCAACGGAAGACGCGGAACCAGCCGCACGTACGCCCTGTATCCGTAAACTCCACCTTCGGGTGCGAGCGCCGTAAACAGCGGCAGGACGCCTTGCCGACAAACATCTTCAGCGCCCAGAGCAACCAGGGAATCGTGATCCGAACTTCCAACGAACCGTACGCGTTCCCCCCAATTTAGCGACTGCAGAATTGCGACCGTGCGCCGGCATAACTTGCAGGAATCGTCATAAATCACAGGCAGCACTTGCGGGAACATCTTCTTACCAATCGCGACGAATAATCCTTTCCAGTCGACGAAAATTACATACATGAACTGCAAAGAAAGGAACGGAATGCGCATCATAATCCCGATGCCGTTGTGAAAAGCCAGCCCGGCCAGAGCGGCGAGCGGACGAAGGCGTGGCCACAAAATCAAAAAGCCAAAACTCACTTCGAAACAGACCGCCAGTAGCGCTAAGACCATGATGAAGCGCGGAAAGTGGTCGATTCGCAACCACGGCGTCCAATCTCCGAACTCTGCCCACTTCTGGTACATCTGAATCCGCAGATTGTCGCTGAAAATCCAATCCCAACCTCCTCGCGCCAGCTTCCATGTTCCCGGAAAAAAATAAACCAAGGCTAGCGCCGCCATCATGAACCGCAGCGGCAATCCATACGCTGGTGAGGCGACAGGCCCATCGATCTCGCCTTCATCCGCTCGTTTCACGGCTGCAAAAAGCGAATCGATCGAGAGCGCGTGACCGCATTGGCTGAAGCCCAGTATCAGCGCGAACCATATCAGATGGTGATAGTGATTCACCTTCCCGTAAAGCTGCGGAACTCCCAACACATAGATCGCGAGCACTGCCGTCAGCAGACAGCTGAAGCGGGTGAAGATTCCGACAATCGCGGCAATACACGCTGCTGCAAACACCCAGTAAAGAACCGCCACCACGTGCTGGTGCACCGGAAACACTTTGACCATCGGCGCCCATCCGACCGGCGTCAACTGCAGCACTTTGGGCAATTGGGTGAAACGCAGAATGCGCGCGTAGTTCTCCTGCAGCAGGAGCGCGGAGAAAACCACTACGCGGACAACGGCTAGATTGAAAGGATCGGCGCTGGCGGAAAAGAAGCGTGAGAGAAGAAGATAGCGGCGCTGGAGGAAAATCAGGAGGGCGATGGCAAGCGCGAGGATCGCTGCTTCGCGGCCCAGCGCAGGCAGGAATTCAACGATCTTCGCATGCAATGAAGGATCGCCCACAGCTACGCTCGATCAGTTACCGATTCCGGCTTGCGCCGGGGAGCCAGCAGGGTCCAAATCACAAACCAGGGCTCCACCAGATAACGGGAAGCTAAACGTCTGGGCTCGGAAATGAGACGGTACAACCATTCCAGCCCCACACGGCCCATCCACCGCGGTGGGGTCGGAACGGCTCCGCCAATGTAGTCCATGTAACCGCCGGCATTGAAAATCGCGTTGGCCCGGATATCATTGCGGTGGTCACATACCCACTGTTCCTGTTTAGGCATGCCGAGGCCCACGAGCAGGATGTGCGGACGATAACTGCTGATACTTTGCAGAATGCGCTTATTGTCCTCACTCCCGGGACGATCATCAAAGAAACCGTGCGCGTACTCAATTTGCAATCCCTTGAATCGCTCGCGCAATCGGCCGACTCCGCGCGCCACGATTTCCGGCTTGGTGCCAAGATAAAAAACTCGCCAGCCTTTCTCGGCTGCCCTCGGCAGCAAGTTCGCGAAATAATCGAGATAAGTAACCCGATGCTTCCGTTGCAGAGGAATATTCGCAAGCTTTGCGAGAAGCACTACTCCCATTCCATCCACGTGGATGTTGTGCGCGACGTCGTAATAGGCCCGCATCGCCGCATTCCGCTGGTACAGGAACAGGCTATGGATGTTGTGGTTCCCGATGATCTTCTTTTGCCCGGTTTCAATCGCCGACTCAACCAGCCTGTCCAGGTCCTCTGCGTCCATCAGGTCAATCGGCGAACCGAGAAGTTCGAATCGCTTTAATGGGCGCATGCACGTTCTCCCAGTACTCGGTGAATGTCTACGATCATCTGTTCCACCCTGGCTTTCCAGCTATGCTGAGCGATAATCTCCAGACGCGCCACGCGCCCCATCGCCGGCAGTTTCTGGCGGGACAACCACGCGGCACTAAGGGCCCGTTTCAGATCTTCCTTATTGCCGGACTCGAACAAGAAACCTGTTTCGCCATTGCGAATCAGTTTTCGTGCATCCGCAAACTCCGCCGCCACTACGGGCTTCGCCATGGCCAGGTACTCATACAACTTCAGCGGCGAAAGGTACATGCCGGCAGTCTTCAGTTCGACCTGCCCGGAATAACCGGCGTCGAAACCTGCCAAGTACGAAGGAATCTCGTCAAACTTGATTTGCCCGGTAAATTGGACAGCGTTCTGCAAGCCCAGCGTCGATGCCAAGCCAGACCATTCATTCCTCATCACGCCGTCGCCAACAATCGCCACATTGATGTCGATTCCCTGCTCCGTTCGTAATTCCTTGACCGCATGCAAGAGCACGTCCAGCGCCTGCCACTTGTTCAAACGGCCTACAAATCCAACCGTAAAACCGGGAAACAGCCTGCGCGCGGTATATCGCGAAGGGTCGAAAACGCTGGTGTTCACACCGTTGGGAACGACCAGAACTTTTTCCCTCGCAACCCCAGCTTCCGTGCAGATCAAGTCTTTCAGCAAGTCACTGATCACAACAATCACGTCACATTCGCGATAAGCTTGAAATTCCAAGCGCCGCGCCAAGCTTGTCAGCACGGAACTCCGCCGCTCAACCGACGCCTCGCGAAATACCAACGCGTTGCTTTCGAGAATCCAGACGGCTCCGTTCTTTTGAAATTTCCGGCCCAGCGATTGGAAACCTCCTAGCCGCTCGTAGACCCAATCCACTCGTCCGCCCAGTTTTCGCCATGCCGCCCGGGCATTGAGCACTCGCATCGTCATCCGTCCGAAATCAGCGGCCAGGGCATGCGCCCAACTCCGGTGCATCAGGCCTTCCGAACGATGAGACAGATTCGATGAAATCCGGTTGCCCAGGATGAACGAATTGACTTCCCATCCCAATTCTTCAAACGCGCCCGTCACCCCCAAAATGTGAGAGCGCGGACCGCTGCTCTCCGAATCGGGCCGCGTGGAAACCCGCGGCGCCCCCGACAGATACCCGAGTCGGCGCGCCGTTGTCGCGTTGTTCGTGGAAGGCAAATCGGCAGAGAACACTGGAGCACTGGTCATGGAAATATATCAGGTCAATTCAACGAGGAACCGCGATAAAGCTTCATCGTTTACCGAGAAAAGTGATGGTCCCCGGCACGCTGAAATTCTCGCATGTAGCCATCGCAGGCCACGCCTCATTTCGGGCGGCCGCCCTGTCTTTCGTAACCCGTGCAGGTTACGGTCCCGTCTCCTGCGACCACAAACACTGCCCATTCGTCGGTTGTGCCGGCATGGTCGGGGGCGTCGACCAGGATGGCGACGAGAAGTCAAAGAATTCCGTCATATTGTCAGCGTTTGCGTCGCGCAGCGTCATGCTGGGTAAGTTAAATCGCGTCTCGATAAGCTTCAGGATCGATGTGTGATCGCGCACCACATGGGAAACGAAGTGCGCCTTCGTCCACGGAGATACCACCATCAACGGAACGCGGAATCCCGTGTTGGCAAAGCTTCCCGGCTGATCTCCGGTGGTGAGATTCGGCTGAATAGTGTCAGGCGCCACGGCCGGTTCCGGTGGAACATGGTCGTAGGTTCCTCCGCCTTCATCGTAGCTCTCAATGTAGATTGAATCGTGCCACGTCGGGCTCGCGAACAGAGCGTTAATGATTCCGACCGCGACCGCCGCCCCTTGCTGCACGTTGGCGCCCGGATGCTCGTCGCTGCCGCCGCCGCGCTCGAAGAAGATCACCTGCGGCAGAGTGCTGTCGTTCATCACGTCGTTATTCCAGTTCGCCAAAGGGACTACCTTGCTCGAATCCGTGCTCCAGATGGCATACGACTTTAAGTTGATGTGGGTCGAGTCCTGATAATACATTCGCCAACTGATGCCCGCGGCATCCAGAAGACTGAAGATCGTTGGCATGGTATAGCCCCCTGGCGGCGGGTTCAGCGCATCCAGCACGTTCCCCTGCGATGTGGCAGAGAACATGTACATGCGGTTTGGGACGGTCGGTGCCAGCGTCGAGGAGAAATAGCGGTCGCTGGTGGCGAACTGGAAAGCCAGATCGTAATAGTAGGGCAGATCCAGCCAGTTATAGTATCCAATCGCCCGCGTGCCGTCGGGATCGTAGGTTGACGCAAGAGCGTTCACCAGGAACCGATCCATGTTCCCGTTGTCGACATCCTCGTGTACCGCGTCCCAGTTCGCCGTCAGGTTCTCCATGCACACCGACTTCAGGTGAAACGGCGTGATCTGGTCGCCAGTCTTCCCCGGGATGCTCACTGTCAATGGCATACCGTCAAACGCATCGGTATAACCATTGTTGGCGCGATATTGTCCCATCAATCCAAAGTAGGTATCGAAGCTGCGGTTTTCCTGCAGAAAGAAAATGATGTGCTTGACATTGCCCAATCCAGTGGAAGTGACGGTCACCGCCGCCGTAGCGGAAGTCTGGGCCGCGGTTGCAGTAATTGTCGTAGTACCCGTCGTCAATCCAGTCACGATGCCCTGATTTGCCGGACCGCTGCTTACACTCGCAACTTTCGAGGTAGAAGAACTCCACTTCACCTTCCCTGTCAGGTCCTCCTGCGAACCGTCAGTGTAGTTAGCGGTTGCGGTAAATGATTGCTGTGCATCTCCAGCCAGAGACGCGCTGCTCGGGCTCACTTGCAGCGAGGCGAAAATCTTTACCGTAAGCGAAGCTGAACCCGCCACCGTCCCCACTTGCGCGCCAATGTTGGCCTGGCCCGCGACGCTCCCCGCCGTCGCCAAGCCGACCGTATTGATCGTGGCCACCGCAGGCGTATCCGAACTCCAGGTAGCATAGCTCGATATGTCTTCGGTCGTGCTGTCGTTGTAGGTCGCTACCGCCGCAAATTGCTGTTGCATGCCATTGCCCACAGCGGAGGCGCCAGGGTTCACCGCAATCGACGTGGGCATTTTCACGATGACTACCGAGGAACCGCTGATCGCCCCAACCGTTGCCGTAATCGTCGCCGTTCCCGCCGAAACCGCGGTCGTCACTCCATAAGTCCCGAGACTGCTTCCCACAGTTACGACGCTCGCTGCCGATGTGCTCCACTGCACTGCGCCAGTCACGCTCGACTGTGACCCGTCCGTATAAGTTGCCGTTGCCGTGAGCTTCTGTGTCGATCCCACCGGAACGATCAAAGTGTTCGGATATACATTGTTCGGATAGACCGTGATCGAACTCAGCGTCTTGACGTTGAGGTTTATGCTGCCAGAAACCGTGCCCGCCTTCCCTGTAATCGTCGTCGTACCCAAACCGACCGCCGACGCGATTCCCAATCCGCTGACGTTTGCCACCGAGGACAATGAAGACGTCCAAGTCACCGAAGTCGTCAAATATTGCGTACTGCCGTCGGTGAACGTTCCGAATGCGTAGAGTTGCAGATTGCTTCCGTTCGGAATCGTTGAATTGTTCGGAGTCACAACTAGGGTGCTGAGCGTCTTCACTCGCAACGTCGTGCTGCCAATGACTGATCCCTGCGTCGCCGTAATCGTCGAATTCCCCAGCGCGAGGGCCGAAATCAGGCCCTGACTGCCCGGACTGTTGCTGATGGTTCCCACCGTGGTCGTAGAAGAGCTCCAGGTCACCGAGGTGGTAATGTCCTGCGTGCTGTTATCACTGTACGTGCCAATCGCCTGCATCTGGCGAGTCAATCCTGCCGGAAGCGTGGGATTGTTTGGATTAATCGTGATCGATACGAGCGACACCGGCGGATTCACGGTCAAAGACGCGGAGCCCACAATCGTTCCTGATGTCGCGCTGATTGTCGCCGTGCCTTGCGCCACCGCAGTCGCCACTCCCTGGGTGCCGGTCGTATTGCTTTCCGTGGCCACCGACGTGGGCGATGCGCTCCATTGCACCGACGTGGTCAGATCCTTCTGCGTTCCATCACTGTAATTTCCGGTGGCGGTGAAGGGCGCGGTTTGTCCGGCCGCAATCTGCGCCGTCGGCGGATTCACCGTGATCGATGTCAGCGTTTTCACCGTCAGCACGCTGGTTTGCGAGGAGGAAGCTAACGTCACCTTGATCGTCGACGTCCCGCCCGATAACGATTGCGCGAATCCGTACGTGCCCGTTGCATTTCCCACGGTAGCGACCGCTGTGTTTGAAGATGTCCAAGCCGCTGCGCTGGTTACACCCTCGGTCGTTCCGTCACTGAAGTGCGCAGTCGCGTAAAACTGCTCTGTGCCACCCAGGAAAATGCTGGGATTAGTAGGGCTGATCGTCACATAGCTCAGTGTCTTCACGTTCAGCGTGGCGCTCGACATAATCGAACCCGCTTGCGCGGTAATCGTCACGGTTCCGGCGGAAACGCCCGTCGCCGATGCCGACAGATTCGCGTAATTGATCGCGACGGTCGCTACATTGGTATTCGACGAGGTCCACGTAACGGAACTCGTCAGATACTGCGTCGTGCCATCGGAAAACGTTCCCTGCGCGTAGAACTGTATGCTCGCGTTTGGGCAGATCGACGTAACTGTGGGACTGACGCTCAACGAACTCAGAGTCTTCACCCGCAACGGATCGCTGCCGACCACGCTGCCCAACGTTGCCGTGATGGTCGTGACTCCCAGGCTCACCGCCGTGGCCACCCCCTGTGATCCGCTGGCATTGCTGATGGTCGCCACTCCGGGCGCGGAAGAAGCCCACGTTACCTGTGTGCTCAAATCCTGCATCGTGCCGTCGCTATAATTGCCGGTCGCAGTGACTTGCCGGCTCAATCCCGCGGGCAGAGTGACATTCGGCCCGACCGTGATCGACGTGAGCGTGGCCGCCCGCGCGGCGCTCGGAAGCATCGCGACCGCGATTAAAGACGATACGAATAGCTGCCACGCCTGGCGCGACACAGAGCCCGGAAATAAATACTTCCGCAACATACAATCCTCCAAAAATAATTTTTCTTTTGAGTTGCGTTTACGAGTGCAGGGCTGAAGCGGAAGCAGAACGGGATTCCTGCTTCGGTTCAACTATGTTTTCATCGCGCGCAGAGGGAGGAAACAAAACATTCCGATAAGCGGCCAATGTCTGTTCACCGACACGATTCCAATCCAGACTTTCGAGTGGAGCAATTGCTGCCCGATGTTCATGTTGAGCCCACTGCAACGCTTCCGCAAGTTGCTCCGTTGTAAGATCGCCTTCGTAAGTGCGCACCCAATTGCGGCCGACGAGCGCCTGCAATTCGGCCATCGCGCCCTTGTTTGGCACCAGCACCGGCCGGTTAAACGAAAGTGCCAGCAATGCGGTTCCCGAATTCAGAATCTCGCGATAAGGCAGCACGACCAGATCCGCCGCCCTGAAAAATGTTTGCACCTCTTCGTTGGGCACATGCCGCAGGTGCATATGGATGCGAGCATCGCTGCCTGCCTGCTCACGCACCGACCCGCCGGATTTCGATGCGCCGGATTTCGGGAACTCACGGCCCGCAAGACACAGCGCCGCGTCCGGGTTATTCAGTCCGCGAAACGCCGCAATCAATCCCGGCACGTTCTTGTACTCTCGAATCCAGCCAAAAAACAGGACAACTTTTGCGTTCGTCGGAATGCCCAGCCGCTGGCGGCAATCCGTTCGCTTGTCGTCTGGATACTCGCCGCGATAATGTCCGTGAGGGACAACGCTGCCGGGCAAGCTGCGCAACTCTGGGAATCGCTCGCGTGCGCTTTGCAGGCCGCTCTCACTCAGCGTAATGAATCCATCCAGTCGCTGCAGGAAAGCTCGCCAAAACCACTTCTCAATTCCCGGATAGCGACGCTCGTGCGATCCCAGATTGTGAACCGTCCACACGATCTTGGTTCCACGTCTGCGCGCAAAGTCGATCAAGCTGAGGACGGCCTGCGTCTTTAGTCCCGCCGCGGCCGCGGTCTTCTCCACATTCAAAAA
>DATBEI010000045.1:0-8492 GCA_036269595.1 Candidatus Sulfotelmatobacter sp. | reverse complement strand
AGCGAAGGTCAGGCGTGGTACTTCGTCTCGCGTATTTCGGCGGTCAGCGGCAAAGACCTACGCGATGCGCAGGCCAGCACCGACCAGAACGGCCAGCCCAGCGTGAGCTTTTCGCTGACCGGCGAGGGAGGGCAGAGATTTTACAGTTTCACCTCGGCTCACGTCGGCGACAACCTGGCAGTGGTGCTCGACAATAAAGTTCAGGAAGTTGCCAGCATCAAGGAGCCGATTCGCGATCAGGGCTCGATCAGCGGCGGGCGCATGACCGAACAGCAGGCCAAGGATCTTTCCATGGTGCTGCGCTCGGGCGCTCTGCCGGCAAGCATTAAATACTTGCAGGAAGAGACGGTGGGGCCGTCGCTGGGTGCGGATTCGATTCGCTCCGGTATTCGAGCTGCGGTCATCGGCATGGTCGCCGTGTTGATTTTCATGCTCATTTACTATCGCGGCGCCGGCATCAACGCCGACGTGGCTTTGATCATGAACCTGATCATTCTGCTTGGGTTCCTGGGTTGGTCGACGATCGCTGGCGTAAATGTCGCGCTTACGTTGCCGGGCATTGCGGGTGTGATTCTCACCGTCGGTATGGGCGTGGATTCCAATGTGCTGATCTTCGAGCGTATTCGCGAAGAGTTGCGCAACGGCAAAACACCGCCATCGGCCGTGGATCAGGGCTTCAGCCACGCCTGGATTACGATCGTGGATACGCACGTCACCACCATCGTTTCGGCCGCAATTCTGTTCATCTTTGGGACCGGTCCGGTCAAAGGGTTCGCCACCACGCTCACGTTTGGATTGCTGGCAAACCTGTTTACCGCAGTGTTCGTTTCGCGCTTCATCTTCGATTGGGTGCTCAGCCGAAAACAACGCGGCGAAGCGCTCAGCATCTAGGAAGAATTGAGTAATTGGGAAATTTGGAAATTGGGTAATTTGAAAAACGTGGGCTCAGTGGCTTTTAAATTACAAAATTACCAAATTTCCCAATTACCAAATCGCCATTTAAGGGGCTAAACAAAACCCGTGGAGTTCTTTCGCAATACCAACATCGATTTTCTGGGCAAGAAGTGGTACTTCCTCGCCTTTTCGCTGATCTTCAGCGTCGCCGGCTTGTTTTCCATGTTGTTCTGGCACCACATTCCGTGGGGCGTGGACTTCCGCGGAGGAACGCTGGTTTATGTGAAGTTCTCCCATACGCCGGACGAAAACGCGATCCGCTCCGAGCTCGATCACGCAGGACTGAAGAACTTCAAATTGCAGCGTTTGGGCGCGGCCGCCAACAATGAAGAATTGATCGACCTGGATGTGCGCGAAACCAATGAGCAGGCGCTCGATCTTGGAAAGTTGAAGATCATCCAGGCCTTGGAAACGCACACCCCCCAGGGCAAGACGGACCTGAATAACGCCAGCTTTTTGACCATTAAGAACTACCTGCTCGATAAAGACCCGATGCACGTCGGCGCCGACGACCAAAAATACTCGGCGCAGGCGCAAGCGATTCTCGATTATCGAGACAAGGTCCAAGGCGGTGTGCTGAATTCTCCCGACCAACTGAAAAGCGCCTCCGGAGTCGACCCAGCGGTGATTGCTTCGCTCCCAGATGGTTTCTATCTTTCCGACTTTGGCGTGCGCAACGTGGAGATCATCGGCCCCCAGGTCGGCTCGCAACTCCGCACCCAGGCTGGGCTTGCCACACTTTATTCGCTGTTGGGGATGCTGGTTTACCTGGGCTTCCGCTTTGAGTGGATTTATGGTGTTGCCGCGGTGATAACGGTGTTTCACGACACCCTCATCACCGTGGGGTTCTTCTCGCTTACCAATACGGACATTACTTTGACGGTGATTGCGGCTATTCTGACGCTGATTGGTTACTCCAATAACGACACGATCGTGGTATTTGATCGCATCCGGGAAAACATTAAACTCATGCGGCGGGAGAAGCTGTCCGACATCGTCAACCGCAGTATCAATCAAACTCTAAGCAGAACCATCTTGACAGCGGGCTTAACCTTCCTTACCGTACTCGCACTCTTTTTGTTCGGCGGCGAGGTGCTGCGTGGATTCAGCCTCGCCCTGGTAATTGGCATTTTAATCGGCACGTATTCGTCGATTGCGATTGCGGCTCCCATCCTGGTGGCCTATCAGGATTGGCGCATTGAAAAAGGGAAGCGGCCCACGGCAATGGCAGGCCGGTCTAGGTAAGTTACCCGATGGCGCGCCAGTACTGATTGCGTTAGCCCTTGTTATGTATGAGTTAGTGATCTTGGCCGAGAGCGGCTTTGGGGCTCAGAAAGCACGCAGTGGCCGCGATAAACTGGGAGCAAAGGGGAGTCGTCCGGTGTCAAAGTATACGTAGGGTTCGAAGTAAGGGGAGACTACAATGTTTGAAGACAGTCTTATCGAGTCTGGCGGCAAACTCAAGACCAAGCGCGGATGGACGTCGATTGTCTCTTTCGCGATCCAGATCGGGATCGTTGGCGTCATGGTTCTGATCCCGCTGATTTTCACAGAAGCCCTGCCGAAAGGCACGACGCTCTTCATGTTGGTGGCCCCCCCGCCGCCTCCGCCGCCACCACCTCCAGCCGCTGCGCCAGTACATGTGGTCAAGCAGGTTCAGACCGACATCATCAACGGCGAACTGCGCACTCCGACCAAGATTCCCAAAAAAGTTGAGATGATCAAGGAAGACGAAGCCCCACCGCCGGCGATGGCTACGACTGGCGTTGTAGGCGGCGTTCCGGGTGGTATCCCGGGAGGATCGATGGGCGGCGTGATCGGGAGCGTCCTGAGTTCAACGCCGGTGGCCGTTCCAAAGATTGCGACGCCGCAGCGCGTACGCGTGTCTTCCGGCGTATCGTCAGGACTGTTGATTCGCAAGGTGAGCCCGAGCTATCCGCCGCTGGCGCGCCAGGCGCGCATTCAGGGCACAGTGATTCTGCAGGCGCAGATCAGCAAGGATGGCAGCATTCAGAACCTGCAGTTGATCAGCGGCCATCCAATGCTGGCTCCGGCTGCGATCGAAGCGGTGAAGCAGTGGAAGTACAAGCCGTACTTGCTGAACGGAGAGCCGGTCGAAGTCGAGACCCAGGTTCAGGTTAACTTCACCCTCGCCGGGGGCTAAACTCCCAGCGCGGCGCAGTTTGTGGTTTCCGGTAGACTTACCTTCCCGTCCTTGCCAGATCCTGGTGGACGGGAAGGGCTTCGAAAGCCCGGCACATTCGCTTCAAGGCGAGATTCGAGCCGGGTTCGTGCCGTGCGGCGAAAGTCGCAGATTGCTGGCGATTTTATTCTTGAAGCCAAGGCGGGGCACCGCAAAGCGCATCAAAGTGTCCATGTAAATGTCCAGAGTTCCGAGGAGGGAAAGCAACTCATGTTCGCAATTCATGCAGCAGGCGTCACTCTCAGTCGCGTTATGGCCGCAGCCACCTGGGTCGTCCAGGAAGGCGGCGGGACCTTGGCCACCGACCCATTGGGCTTGTGGAAGGCAATGGGATGGGTTGCCAGAACCGTGGTCATCATTCTCTTCATCATGTCGGGATGGTCGATCGGCGTCATGATCGACCGCTGGATGGCTTATAGCGCCGCCCGCAAGCAGTCCCGCGCGTTTGCCCCAGCCGTAGCCGGCGCCCTGCGCGACGGCCGCATCGACGAAGCGATCAAGGTTGCCGAGCGCAATAAGAAGAGCCACCTGGCCAAGGTTGTCACCGCTGGCCTGATGGAGTTCAAGGCTCACCAGGATTCCCCGGGCGCAATCCCTGGCGAAACCATTGAAGCCTCGAAGCGCGCTCTGGAACGCACCGAAGCCATCGTCCACGCGGAATTGAAGCGCGGATTGGGTGGACTCGCCACCATCGGCTCGACCGCTCCGTTCGTGGGACTGTTCGGCACGGTGATGGGAATTCTGAACGCCTTCATCGGCATCAACAATTCCAAGGCCACCGGTCTGGCTGCGGTCGCCGGCGGTATTGCGGAAGCGCTGGTAACGACGGCCATTGGGCTGCTCGTGGCCATCCCGGCCGTCATGATGTTCAACTACCTTACCGGACGCGTGGAAGCCTTCGACGTCGAAATGGACAACTCGTCCAGCGAATTGATCGACTACTTCCTGAAGAAGCGCGGCGATATTCGCCGGTAAGTGGTTCGCGGCAAGTAGACCTCGGTCTGGTTTCGCGCGAGTTGCTTTGTCCGGCGCTGGAGCTTTCCGGCGCCGGGCCTTCCCAACTGGAGCGTACTTCGGACCCGGACTGCGGCGAAAGCACGGGAGACACTAGCTATGGCATTAGCGAAACGTAACGAAGGAGCAAACGTCAGCTCAGACATCAACGTCACGCCCATGGTGGACGTGATGCTGGTTCTGCTGATCATCTTCATGGTGGTCACGCCCATGTTGCAAAAAGGCATCAGCGTGGATATGGCCCCAGTCAACAATCCGGAACAAATGCCGGATGCGGACAAAGAAGATGCGCTGCTGGTCTCCATTACTCGGGACGGCAAGGTTTATTTCGGCAGCGAACAGATGGCAGTCGACAACCTCACGGGCAAAGTGAAAGACCGCCTCGCCAACAAGCCGGATAAACGCGTGTACGTGAAGGCGGACATGCGCGCCCGGTTTGGCAGCGTAGTGCAGGTTGTGGACGCGGTTCGTGCCGCCGGGGTCGATGACCTTGGCTTGCTGACCGAACAGAGGAAAACTAGCCCCACCACCCCGCCGCCCCCGGCAACGCCTGGGCAAGCAGGGCAATAAAGGAGAACGACCATGAGTATGGCAGTTGGCCCTAAAGGCGGCCAAAATGCAAACATGAACGTCACGCCGTTGATCGACGTGCTGCTGGTGCTGCTGATCATCTTTATGGTGATCTCACCAGTGACCCCGAAGGGTTTGGATGCACTGGTTCCCCAGCCGCCTCCGCCGAACGCGCCTAAGAACAACACGCCCGACCGCACCATCGTCGTGCAGTTAGTCGACCTGGGTGCGGGGAATGCGCCCGGCGTCAAGATCAACAACGAGGACGCGACTTGGGACAACCTGCAGGGTCGTCTTACCGACATTTACAAGCAGCGCGCGGAAAAGGTGATGTTCGTGAAGGGCGATGATTCGATCCCCTTTGTCAATGTCGCCAATGTTATTGACATTGCGCATGCCGCTGGCGTAGACAAGGTCGGACTCATCACTGCAAAGATTGAATCGGGCGCCTGATCTGCCGTCCAGTAAGGCTCGGGTTTGCGACTTTCGTATTCGACCCACTGCACGGAAGCGTACTCGCTTCCGTGCTTCCGCGGCCGCGCTTTAAGCCCGCGCTTGTCAAATCGATGCCTCTGGGCCTAGGATGCTCTGTCGAGGGAGACTTATACCGCAATGAATAAGAACGCGAGATACATCGTGCTGGCGGCAGCGCTGCTGGCACTCTTCTCTTCTTTAGGCTGCAACAAGTTGCGTGCGCGCGATCAGCTCAACAAGGGCGTGGAATCGTACAAGAATAATCACTACGAGCAGGCCATCGATCACTTCCAGCAAGCGGTACAACTGGATCCAAGCCTGATCAACGCGCGGATGTACTTGGCCACTGCGTTTGTCTCGCAATATATTCCCGGCGTCGACTCGCCCGATAATCTCCGCACCGCGCAGCAGGCCATTGACGAATACCAGAGGGTCATCGACGCCAATCCTGCGCGCGAACAAAAGGTCAATGCGGCCAAGGGGATCGCATACCTCTATTTGAACGAAAAGAAATGGGATGATGCCAAGAAGTATTACCGTATGGCCTCGGATCTGGACCCGAACGATCCCGAGCCCTACTACTCGGTCGGCGTTATCGATTGGACCGCCGCCTACCAACCTCGCATGGAAGAACGCGCGAAGTTGGGTATGAAACCCGAAGAAAATTTGAATGCGAAAAACAAAGACCAGAAAAAGGTCTGCGAAGAATTGAAGACGAAGAACTCCCCGGCGATCCAGGAAGGCATCGACAGCTTGAACAAAGCCATCCAGCTTCGGCCTGATTATGACGATGCGATGGCCTATCTCAACCTCATGTACCGAGAAAAAGGTGACGTGGAGTGTGAGGACCTTCCCGCCCGCGCAGAGGACCTGAAAACCGCCGATCACTGGGTGGACGAAACTCTAAGAGTGAAAAAGGCTAAGGCTGAAAAGGCTGCGCAGAGTTCTTCTGGCGGAATTACGATGGATAAGTAGGAGAAACAAATTGGAATCGGCCCATGGCGAAAGCTGTGGGCTTTTTTCTGCGTGGAGGCTTATGTGCGGCCGGAGCGCTTATTGTTTGCTGTACAAGCGCACTTCGACCTTCGTGAAGCTCCACGCCTGAATCTTGGGAAGCGATTCCGCGATGGTGCGGGTGATCATCACCGTCGTGGGATCAGGATTTGCTCCGCCGTCATTCATCAACATGATCCAGATGCGGGGATGGGTAGTCGCAGTGGCGCGCAGAAACTCGGTCGTGGGCTTACCGGTGAAGTCGCGATAATCGAGACCGGCGGCGTGGCGAGGAAATAGAATCTCTGGTCCGAACGGTCGATTGAAATCAGGACTGGCGGTGTTTTGCCCAGCGCGCACGGAACGAAAGAACTCATAGGCCGCGCGGGTCGCGGGAATGTAAAAGACAACGCCGTCTCCCGGTTGCGCATGGTCGAGAATGAAGTCGGTCGCGGTGCCGGAGGCGTCACGTTCATTGTCGAAATCATTGCCGTAGACAAAGAGAATTCCTTGCACGCTAAAAAGCAGAATCACAACAAGCGCAGCGCCTAGAATCCAGGTGTTCCGCAACCGCGCTAATCCCGCGGCTACCAGAATCAGGAGTGCGGGCAGGCAGAAGATCAGGTAACGGCCCAGGAAGACCGGGCGGGCAATCGACAGCAATGCCGTAAGTGCGACCGGAAAGAAAAGCCAGGTTAGTAGAAACTGGGTTCGCCAGGTTTGCCAATCCGACGCGCGGATGAATACCTTCTTCCCCGCGGGAATTACCGCAACCATGCACGCCATGGCGCATAGGACCGGCAGAATCCAAGTGCTGCCGCCCGAGAGGTGTTCGTAGAACTCGAACAGATCGCGCAGGCCGGGCCGTGAGATCCAGCGAATGGGCCCGGCGCCTGTTTTAGCTATAAAAATCAGCAACGGCAGCACAGAGAGACCAATTGCGATCCAGGCGCGCCGAAGTTGTGCAGAGCGCTGCGTGCCGGTGTTGTCGAGGACTGGTCTGAACGTTTTCAAAGTCAGCAAGTGTGTCACGATCGATAACAGTGCGTAAAAGTGCGAGTAGACCGCGAGTACGCTTGTGACGATGTATCCGAGCCTGCCCCGGCGCGTGGGCCCTCGCAGATAAGCGATCAGGAATGCCGAGGAGAGCGTGGTGAGCAGCAGAAATAAAGCATAGCTGCGCGCTTCCTGCGAGTAGCGGACGCTGAAGGCGTTGAAGCTGAATAGGGCTGCGGTGACCAAGGCCACGCGACGGTCGTACAATATTCGCGCCAGCCAGTAAATCGCGGCCAGCGTGGCGGCAGCCAGCCCCACCGAAAGACTGCGAATGAAAAAGGGGCTTTGCCCCAAATGGAGCCACATCCGCAGCAACAGGTAGTAGAACGCCATATTGGCTTCGCGCCACCACAACAGCCGCAGAAAGTTTCCCCAGTTGATGCGCGCGACTTCTACGCTGAAGCACTCATCAAACCAGAAGGGTTTGCGGGCCAGATACAGCAGACGGATTGCCACGCCAGTCGCCAGAAGTAGCGACAGGGCCAGCCAGTGGGCTGTACCGGAGGATGAACGGGCTTCGGTCTGGTTCCCGGCGGGTTCGCTCGGCTGCATGCTCGGCGTTGGAATCGATGCGATTCCAAATGATAGTATGCTAGAAATTCCTGCAATGGCGCGTATTTTCGATTCTAAGGTTTGGGAGTGCAGCTCACGACTTTTTGATGACGCTCCGAACTGCACTACCGACACGCAGATGAATATGCCGTCACCGGCAACGACGTTTCATCCCGAACGAGTGTCGACCGATCGCGGCCAGGCGCGGGTGTCGGTGATTGTGCCGGTGTTCAATGAAGCTGCTCATCTAGAAGAATTGTTGCAGGCGATCCACGCTTCGCCGGTACAGAAAGAAATCATTCTCGTCGACGACGGTTCCACAGATGGGACTCGCGAAAAACTGCAGGCGCTGCCTGCAACCGACGACGTTACTGTGGTATTTCACGATAAAAACTATGGCAAGGGAGCGGCCATTCGCACCGCCCTGGCGTACGCGCGCGGAGAGTATGTGCTGATTCAGGATTCTGACTTGGAGTATGACCCGCAGGATTATCCCCTGCTGCTCGGCCCACTCGAAGCTGGCAGGGCCAATGCCGTGTATGGAGTGCGCCCCGACCGGCCGGAGCGCGGACTGCGTTTCTTTCTCGGAGCGAAACTGCTGACTCATCTCACGAATCTGCTATATCGCGCCGGCATTCACGACGAAGCGACCTGCTACAAGGTCGTGCGGCGATCG
>DATBEI010000044.1:0-4140 GCA_036269595.1 Candidatus Sulfotelmatobacter sp. | reverse complement strand
CGTTGCTGAATCCTCGCGGAATCCAGTAGAATCTAATGATTCGAGTCGAGATTGGAACCCATATGAAACCAGCTATTCATCCCGCATACAACGAAGTGCGCGTGCATTGCGCCTGCGGCAACACGTTTATGACCCGGTCTACCCATAAGGGCGACATCGGTGTAGAAATTTGCTCGAACTGCCATCCCTTCTTTACCGGCAAGCAGAAATTGATGGATACGGCCGGCCGCGTGGAGCGCTTCCGGCGCAAGTACGCCAAAGCAGAAACGGCGAAGAAATAAGCCACGGATTTACACGGATTCTCACGGATCGAAAACTCAAGCCCTCGCCCCGGCGGGGGTTTCGTTTTGCAGCCGCAGGTAGAATAAGAGCGTGAAGAAGTTCTGGGACAACACGGGTGGCTTGGGCGCGCGCGGCGACGAAGCTGCGCCCATGAAGCCTGTCCCAGCCGTCCTCATGATTGGCAATGTCGCCATCGCGCCTGCCACGGTTCTGGCGCCCATGGCCGGCGTCACTGACACCGTCTTCCGCCGCTTCATCCGAAACCTGGGCGGATGCGGGCTGATCATGACTGAGTTCACATCTGCCGACGGCGTGCTCCGCAAAAAAGACCAGAAGGCCAAGCGCTATCTTCACTTCTACGAGGATGAACACCCCATCTCGGCGCAGCTTTTTGGCAGTGATCCGCAGGTGATGGCCGAGGCCGCTCGCCTGGTCGAGGGCCTGGGCTTCGACCTGGTGGATTTGAATCTGGGCTGTCCCGCAAAAAAAGTCGTCAAGTGCAACGGAGGCTCCGGCCTGCTGCGGGACCTCCCGGCTATCGGCAAAATTTTTGAAGCGGTGCGTGCCGCCGTGAAAATTCCTTTCACCGTAAAATTCCGCGCCGGATGGAATGACGAGGAAATCGTCTGCGTGGAACTGGCGCGTATGGCCGAAAGTTGCGGTCTGGCCGCAGTCGCGCTGCACGCCCGCACTCGCGAAATGGGCTACAGCGGAAATGCGCGCTGGGAGTGGATCGCCGCCATAAAAGATGCGGTGAAGATTCCGGTCATTGGCAACGGCGACATTCGCAGTCCGGAGGATGCCTGTGCCATGGTCACGCAAACCGGCTGCGACGCCGTCATGATCGGCCGCACTGCGCCGTCGAATCCATGGATCTTCCGCCAAATTGAGCAGTACTGCGGCCACGTGGCGGCGGACGCATTCGTCCGCCCGGCAGAGCAAAGCTCGACCATTTTTGAACGTGGCAGCGTAGCGCATGGGCAATACGGCACACGGACTTCGGTCACCCCGGACGAATGCGTCCGGGGCTACGTGGGACCGCTTTACGACGAACCTTCTGAGGCTGACCGCTACCAGATGATCCGCACCTATTTTCAGATGCTGATCGAAGAAGAGCTCCCCGATGCTGTCGGCAAAATGAAGCAGTTCGCCAGCTGGTTTACGCACGGCGTGCCTGGCGGCGCGGGTCTGCGTAAAGAAATCTACGAATCAAAAAGCGGGCCAGAAATTCTGGCGCGCGTAGAACAATTTTTCGAAGCCAGGCTGCGTGACTCGGATGCCACCTTCGACAAGCTCCGGGCAGGCTTCCCCGGCGAGACCGCTGCGGCCTCCGCGCGGAGCCATTGAGATTCTTCCCTACGCAAAAAAGGCCGCCCTTCCCGGGGCGGCCAAAGCACAACTCTGCTGTGAATCACTGGTGGAAAAAGATCACCCCGAAGTATCCGTCGGTATCGTTGGGACCGGAGGTGAAGAAGAGTTGATTCGTGTTTCCGTTGTTGGCTGTCCCTCCGCCGAAGTCCAAACCCCATAGCCCAGTCAGTCGAATGGGAGCGCCGGTAGAATCCGTAACCTTCGCAACGAATTTCCCGGTATTCGGATTAAACGCGCTGATGGTGCCAGCCGTGCTGTTGTTGCCGACCAGCAAAGTATTGCTTAGCGGGCCAAAGTTCGACGGAGCCATGGCCAAACCCCAAGGTTGATTGAACGCGGCACTGTGGGTCAGCTGTTTTACGAACGTGCCATCTTCCATGAAGATGTCAACGAAACCGCCCGTCCCTCCAGTGGTATTGGCAAACGTTACATAAACTTTGCCTCCCATGTCTCGAATGCCAAAGGGAGCGAAGCCCGCGGGAGACGCAGGATCGGTAAACGAATTCACCAGGCTAAAGGATCCGTCGTAAACGTCCACGCGGTTATTGGCCGAGTCGGCGGCATAAAGAAGATTCCCTGAGGTGCGGCTGGTGATCGCTAGTCCCGTATAAACCGCGCCTGCGCGCGTCGTGCCAATCAGCGCCGTGCTGGGGTCAAACGACGACCATCCGCAGATGGCGCCGTCGAGGGTGGAAAACAAAAACACTGAAACCCAGTTGTCGATGGCGAACTCTTGCGATCCGTTGTAGACGATGCCCGTCGGTGTCCCTTGGCCCGATCCGCCGGCCGCTGGGACGATTACCTGAAGCGACTTCGGATTTCCGGCGCCGTCGTAGAGAGTGGACCAGCCTGAGGCCTCGTCGCTCACCCAGAACGGCGAACCCGGCGCGTAGACTATGCCCCATGGATTCTGAAGCAAGGCATCGGTGTGTACCGCTTTCCCCGACTGATTCGAAACCAGGTAGTGATAGTTGTACTGCGCGGCGGCGCTGCCACACAGGCACGCCAAAGCTATTCCCGTAAATGCCGCGAGCCCTGCAAAGCGGCGAATCGAACTCCACATAAACATTCTCCTTGTGTCGCGTAAGTTAAGGCGGAAACAGAACCGGGATTTCAGGGAGCGAGGGATCGAACCTCTCGCGACCGGAACTGATGCTAACGACGTCGCGGGGCACCCATGTCAAGGAATTGTCAAGAATTCGTACTTTCCTGCTGTGCGGGGCGCCGCTTGGAGCGCGGGGTCTAGCGAGGGAGGGAGGTTTCGCCTGCCTGCGAAACGGTTCTAGCCACCATCTTGCCCGCCTCGTCCATCTCCACATAAGCCCATGGTGTAGTCGGATCGTGGGTGAAAACCGTGAGCCATTTTTCCGGGATCGCGCGCAGATAGTACTGTTTCTTGCTCTCGATCGTCTGCAGTGGATACAGGTCGAAGGCCATGCCCCAAGTCAGGTCGATGTGCGCCGTGGTGGGCATCAAATCGGAGATGTAGCAGGCCGTTCTCGGGTGCCCCGCTTCTCCCTGTTTTTGGGCGAAGCGGGGATTTTCGCAGGGACTCTGGATAAGGATGGCCTGCATGTGCGCCGTGTGTCCGGGAAAGGTCTTCACCGAAATGCCCGGGATAATTTCTTCGCCGCCCTTGAGCAGCGTCATCTGCCCGCTTGCCACCAGCGGATCGTAGTTCTCGGGGATGTAACTGATGGCGTCGCGCTCGCTGGGACGCCGCGCGTACTGCCATTCGCCCTCGGGGGCGTAGTACTTGGCGCGCGGAAAGGTTGGAACGATCTTGTCGTTCTTGTCTCGCACCGTGTTCCACCCGCAATGATCGAAATGCAGATGCGAATTAATGACGATGTCGACATCTTCGGGCGCGACGCCAGCCGCCGCAAGATTGTCGAGCAGCTTTGCCGGCTGGCCGTAAAACTTGATCATGCGGTCGGAGAGCTTGTTGCCCATGCCGGTTTCGACCAGCACGGTCTGTTTGCCGGTGCGCGGCCCTTCTGTGCGAATGAGCAGCGAGTTGAGGCCGGCGGTAACGTAATTTTTGTCGTCCGAGGCGACTTTGCGTGACCACATCACCTTGGGCACGACGCCAAAAAAAGCGCCGCCGTCGAGGGGATACGTGCCGTCAGAAAAAACGCTGAGTTCGAAGTCGCCAAGGGTCAGCCGATGCATAGCTTCAGTGTGCCATAAAGGGCCCCTCGGCTTCGTCTTCGCGGGACGGACGAATGCGTCCGCCCTACGCAACAATGGAGTCTTCTGCTTCGGAGATCCCCGCAACGGCAGCAGAGTCAGCTGGCCGCGCGATTGAGGAATTCGCCTCCGCGCTGGGTACGGCGTTCGGGGCGTTTGCGAAACACGACTTTGACGCCTTCGCGCCAGCGCTCGTCAATGCCTACGAATTCCCAATCGATTTCGGGGGCAAGGTAATGCAGCAAAGTATCAGTTGCAGGATGCACGTGCAGCGCAGGCGCCACCAGGTAGAGCAAT
>DATBEI010000038.1:0-31593 GCA_036269595.1 Candidatus Sulfotelmatobacter sp. | reverse complement strand
CGACTCGCCCAGCGAGCACACCCGCACTTTTTTCAACATCTTATTAGCATTCTTCAGCGACCCGGTCTCAAACGAGATCATTGCTCCAAAGCCGCTCATCTGCCGCTGCGCCAGAGCATGCTGCGGATGATCAGCCAGTCCCGGATAGAGCACGAACTTCACTTTCTTATGCTTGGAGAGAAAATCGGCGACGATGCGGCCGCTGCGATCGTGAATCTCCATGCGCGCCGCCAGCGTCTTCACTCCGCGCAGCACCAGCCAGCATTCGAATGGCGATAGAATCGCGCCCGCGGCCTTCTGCAGAAACGCCAGTTGATCCGCGTGCTCCTGCCGCGCACACACCACCACGCCGCCCAACCCGTCGCTGTGCCCGTTCAAGAATTTCGTGGTCGAGTGCACCACCATATCCGCGCCCAGCGCCAGCGGCTGCTGGAAATACGGCGACATAAAAGTGTTGTCGACTACCAGCGCCACTCTCTTCTTGCGGCAGATCTCGCTGATGGCGGCCAGGTCACTCAGGCGCATCAACGGATTCGTCGGCGTCTCTACATACACCATCCGGGTATTCTTGCGGATCGCGCGCTCCACAATCTCCGGCACGGAAGTGTCGACGTAAGAAAACTCGAGCCCGAAGCCCGTCATCACGCTGTTGAACAGGCGTGGCGTTCCACCATATAAATCGTTGCCGCAGACGACGTGATCGCCTGATCGTAAGAGGGTCACAATGGCGTTGATGGCCGCCATTCCACTGGCAAACACGCGGGCAGCCACACCTCTTTCGAGCGCCGCCAGATTCTCTTCCAAGCGCGCGCGCGTGGGATTCGATACCCGCGAATATTCGTAACCTTTGTGCTCGCCAATCCCCTGCTGGACATAGGTGGACGTCGGATAAATCGGGACAGTCACGGCCCCGGTTAAAGGGTCGGGCTCCTGCCCACAGTGAATGGCTCGCGTGGCAAATCCTGGCTCTCTATTTTTTTTCATGATTGTGAATCACGAAATGCTGGGGCTCAAACGCCGCCTTCAAAAATCTTCTTCGACAAGTAGCGCTCGGCCGAATCTGGAATGATGGTCACGACACGCTTGCCCGCGCCCAGTCGCTTCGCAACCTGCAGCGCCGCGAAGGCCGCCGCCCCGCCGCTCGATCCCGCCAGCACGCCTTCCTTCGCCGCCAGCGTCTTCACCATGCCAAACGCGTCGTCGTCCATCACCATCATTACTTCATCGCACACCGCGGCATCAAAAGTTTTTGGAGTGAAGCTCGTTCCGATTCCTTCGACCTTGTGCGGTCCGGGTTGGCCGCCGCCCAGCGTCGAACCCTGAGTTTCGACAGCAAAAGCCAATGCTCCAGGCAATTTTTCCTTCACGAAGCGCGCCACTCCGGTGAAGGTTCCCGAGGTTCCGCAACCCAGCACAACCGCGTCGATTTTTCCATCCATTTGCTCGAAGATTTCCCGCGCCGTGGTTTCGTAGTGATAGTCGGGGTTGGCAAGATTTTCGAACTGCCCCGCCATAAAAGCGGTGGAATCACCAGCCACTAAATCTTTTGCCCGGCGGATCGCTCCCTGCATGCCCTCCGCGTCGGGAGTGCGCATCACTTCTGCGCCGAGGGCCCTCATGATAATCACTTTTTCCTGGGAAAAATTTTCCGGAACAAACAGCCTCACTTTATATCCGCGGTTGACTCCAATCAGGGCCAGGCCAATGCCAGTGTTCCCGGCCGTCGCCTCCACGATCGTGCCGCCCGGTTGAAGCTTCCCATCCTGCTCGGCGCGCCGGATAATCCCGATCGCGGCCCGATCTTTCACACTGCCGCCCGGATTCAAGTATTCCAGCTTGGCGAAGATGTCCGCCGCTCCGGCTGGAGTGAGCCGCTTCAGCTGCAACATGGGAGTTTCGCCGACCAGTTCGGTAATGTCGTCGGCAACGCGCAGGCGGGACATTTCAGATTCTGATGTTTTCGAAGGCACGTTACAGGCTAACGGGATCGACCGCACTCGTCAATCAAGGGAAGCCTCTAGCCGTTGGTAACGCTTTCGCATCCGGTCGCGTCCCCCGGGACTTCAATCCTGCAGCAAAGTTTGCGATTCCCAACTGGGCACTGACAGAGTCTGCATTACGGATATAATTACTCCCCGATCGAAACCAGAGAGGACTCGCATGCGACGCTTTGCCGCCGTGTTGTTGATCTTCAACCTCGTTGTTCCTTCCCTTGCTCTTGGCGCCGACCAACCCGCGCTCGCAGGTTACTCGTCGCGCTCGAGCCAGACCGAGCGCGATTGGGAAAACAAATTTCGCGCCATCCCCGATCCCTCGAATTTGAAGGAGTACATGCGACGCCTCAGTGCGAGGCCGCATCACGTCGGTTCGCCGTACGACAAAGATAATGCGGAGTGGATTCTCGCCCGCTTCAAAGAATGGGGACTTGACGCCCACATCGAAACCTTCGACGTTTTGTTTCCCACGCCGAAAGTGCGCGTGCTCGAAATGCTCGAGCCAATGAAGTTCACTGCCAAGCTCGAAGAGCCGGCTATTGCAGCCGACCCTACTTCGAACCAGAAGTCGGAGCAGCTTCCCACCTATAACGCTTATTCCATTGACGGCGATGTCACCGCTCCACTGGTCTTTGTGAACTACGGTCTGCCCGAAGATTACGAAAAGTTAGATCGCCTCGGCGTGTCCGTGAAGGGTGCGATCGTCATCGCCAAGTACTACCACTCGTGGCGCGGCGTGAAACCCAAAGTGGCCGCCGAACACGGCGCCGTTGGCTGCCTCATCTACTCGGAACCGCGCGATGACGGCTACTCGGTCGACGAAGTTTTCCCCAAAGGCCCCATGCGCAATCCCGACGGCGTCCAGCGCGGAAGCGTGATGGACTTCGCGTCGTCCAGTCCCGGCGATCCGCTGACGCCCGGCATCGGCGCAACGCCGGGCGCCAAGCGTCTCGCGTTGCAAGACGCCAAGAGCCTTACAAAAATTCCCGTCCTACCGATTTCTTACGGAGACGCTCAGCCCCTGCTGGCTGCCCTCAAAGGCCCCATGGCACCGGAGGAATGGCGAGGCAGCCTACCCATCTCGTACCACGTTGGCCCCGGCGCCAAAGTGCATTTGAAAGTGCAATTCAACTGGGACACGAAGCCGGTCAACGACGTCATCGCGAAAATTCCCGGCAGCGTCGCGCCCGACGAATGGATCATCCGCGGCAATCACCACGACGCCTGGGTCAACGGCGCCGAAGACCCCATCTCCGGCCAGGCCCCGCTTCTCGAAGAAGCTCGCGCCCTCGGCCTGCTGCTCAAGCAAGGATGGAAGCCGCGCCGCACCATCATCTACTGCGCCTGGGACGGCGAAGAACCGATGCTGCTGGGCTCGACGGAATGGGCCGAGACGCATGCCGACGAACTCCGCCAGCATGCCGCGGTCTACATCAACAGCGACGGCAACGATCGCGGCGTGCTGGAAATGGGCGGATCGCACACGCTCGAGCAGTTCATCAACGGCGTTGCCCGAGATATTGAAGATCCCGAGACGAAGCTCACGGTGTGGCAGCGCGCACAATTATCGAAGATCGCCGAGGCCAAGTCCGAGGACGATCGCAAGGAACTCCGCCAGCGCGCCGATCTGCGCATCAACGCTCTCGGGTCTGGCACTGACTTCACCGCGTTCCTCGATCATCTCGGCATTGCCACGCTCGACCTGGCCTATGCGGGTGAAGACGAACAGGGCATCTATCATTCCATCTACGACGACTTTTTCTGGTACACGCATTTTTCCGACTACGATTTCGTGTACGGGCGCGCGTTGTCACAAACAATTGGAACATCGGTGATGCGTCTTGCCGATGCCGAAATCCTTCCCCTGGATTTTGTGGATTTCGCCGACACCATCCAGAAATACACCAAGGATTTGCAAAAACTGCTGGCCGACAAGCAGGAGGAAATTCGCGAGCGCAATCAGGAATTAGAAGAAGGCGTATTCAAGGCGACGCTCGACCCCAGGCGGCCCACGGTGGCTCCGCCCAAGGAAGAAGTACCGCCTCACCTGAACTTCGCTCCCATGCAGAACGCAGTCGACGCACTGGCTCGGAGCGCTGAGCACTACCGCCAGGCGTTATCGCACCGCCAAGGTGCGATGGACGAGAACCAATCCGCATCGCTGCAAGCCCTGAACCAGCAACTCATGCAAAGCGAACGCAAACTCACCAACGACGACGGCCTGCCACGCCGGCCGTGGTACAAGCACATGCTCTACGCCCCAGGCGTTTACAGCGGCTATGGTGTCAAGACGGTGCCCAGCGTGCGCGAAGGCATCGAGCAAAAGCGCTACGCCGAAGCCGAGCAGGAAATTGTGCGCGTCGCGAAAGCGCTGCAGGACGAATCTGAATTGATTGACTCTGCCGCGAAATTATTGGAAGGGAATGGGCATTAATTTGTAGTTCGCGCCGCGCTTATGTTGCGGAGGCTTCGGCTTGGGCGTAGAGGTCATCGATCTGGCGACGGTAGCGGTCTTCGATGACGCGGCGCCGGAGTTTCATGGTGGGAGTGAGGGCGCCGTTGTCGGAGGTGAATTCGTCGGCGACGACCAGCACGCGTTTGAGTTTTTCGAAGCGGGCCAGATTTCCGTTGATGCCCTCTACTAGCCCTTCGTAGAGCGCCTGAACCTTGGGATTTGCGATCAAGTCGGCGCGGGTGGTGAAGGCGACGTTGTTTTCTTTTGCCCACTGTTCGAGCAACGTGAAGTTGGGCGAGATCATGACCGCGGGAAATTTGCGGCGGTCGCCGAGGATGGCGGCGACTCCCACCAGGGGGCTGAGTTTGAGGGAGTTCTCGATGGGCTGGGGCGCGATAAATTTTCCGCCGGAAGTTTTGATCAGATCTTTCTTGCGATCGGTGACGGAGAGGTATCCGTCGGCGTCGATGTTGCCGATGTCGCCGGTTTTGAACCAGCCATCGGAGAGCGCAGCGTTCGTTTCTTCGGGGCGATTCCAGTAGCCTTTGAATACGGATGGGCCGCGCACGAGAATTTCGCCGTCTTCGGCGATGCGGACTTCGAGGTTGGGGAGAATCTTGCCGACGGTTCCGATGCGATGATGGGCCGGAGTGTTCACCGCGATGACGGGCGAGGTTTCGGTGAGCCCGTAACCCTCATGAATGCGAATGCCGACGGTCGCATACCATTCGGCGAGTTCGCGGCCGAGGGGCGCGCCGCCGGAGATGAAAGTTTCGACGCGGCCACCCATGCCGGCGCGAATTTTCGAGAAGACAAGCTTGTTGGCCAGCTTCCAACTGGTTGAGGCGGGAGTTTTTCCGGCGAGAACCTCGGGTTTGTGGCGCCGGCCGGCTGCGAGAGCCCAGTTAAAAATGGCGCGCTTAGGGAAGCCGACGGCTTTCTGCGCGGCCTGAGCGTAAATCTTCTCGTAGACGCGCGGCACGGCGACGAAGAGGGAAGGGTGCACCTCCTGCAGGCTCGCGGGCAGGCGGTCGAGAAACGGGCAGTAGGCCAGCGTGACGCCGTAATAGAGCATGGCGAAATCGACATGGCGAGCTGTGATGTGGCAGAGCGGAAGAAACGAGAGGCTGACCAAGCCCGGACGCATTTCGAAGTCGGCGAGCGAATAGCGAATGTTGGAGGCGATGTTGCCATGGGTCAACATCGCGCCCTTGGAAGTGCCGGTGGTTCCTGAGGTGTAGACAATGGTGGCGAGATCGTCGGGAGACACCGAGCGCGCGCGGGTTTCGAGTTCGGCGCCCAGATTTTCCAGGCCTTGCGACGTGAGTTGCTTCATGGTCACGCACTGGCCGGCGAAGGGTGCGAGATCGCCGGTAAATTCCAGCGCGTCCATGACGACGATTTTTTCGATCTGTGTGTGCGGAAGAATCGAGAGGATCTTGTGGAGTTGCTGGTGTGACGATAAGAAAATGATGCGGGCGCCGGAGTCTTTGAGAACGAATGCGGTCTGTTCGGCGGTGAGCGTGGTATAGAGCGGAACCGTGACGGCACCGAGCAGCAGGCAGGCCATGTCGGCCATGGGCCACTCGGGGCGATTTTCGCTGAGCAGGGCAATGCGATCGCCGGGCTTTACGCCCCACGAATGCAAGACACGCGCAGTGCGGGCCACGGCCAGGCCGAACTCGCGAGAGCTTACCGGGAGCCACTTTGCGGCGTCGCGGTAGAGCATCATGCGGTCGAGATTGTGTTCGACGGCGGTGAAGAAGATGTCGTTGAGAGTGGCCAGGCCCATGCTCGTAGATTCTCAAGCGAAGCTGGAGATACGCAACCAGTTCCGAACAGAACTTTACTGTTTTGCGGTAGGTGAGGGCAATGCGTACCGTCACACTAGTTAGGTACTTTCCGGTTTACCGTGCGCTGGCGGCAGAGTAGCATGGACTATCATTTCCGTGTCCATTACTCCTGACGGAGGGCTAAAGAATGCACAGAATACGCTTCGCGCTCGTGTTGGCGGGACTGCTGGTGACGATGGCAGCCGGGCCAATGCAGGCACAAACTAACAAGGAGGGTTCGAGCATGCCCAATGTGGGCGATACCGCGCCGGACTTCACGTTGAAATACATCGACGCTGGCGGCGAGAAACAAGTGAAGTTAAGCGACTACCGCGGGAAAAAGAACGTCGTACTGGCGTTCTATATCTTCGCGTTTACGGGTGGTTGAACGCAGCAAATGAAAAACTTCCAGCAGAATTTGAAAGCGCTGGAAGCAGCCGACACCCAGGTCCTGGGTGTGAGCATGGATAGTCCGTTTGCGAACAAAGCCTTCGCCGACCAGATCGGCGTAACGTTTCCGCTGCTGAGCGATTGGGGCGGAAAAGTAACCCACGAGTACGGCATCTACAAAGACCAATACCAGGCGGCGCGCCGCGTGAACTTCCTGATCGGAAAAGATGGAAAGATCCTGGAAGAACAGGTGGATAAGGACGCCATCGATCCGAAGAAAATTGTGGATGCTTGCCAGCGGCCGAAGATGAAAGGGTAGCTACCGGCCTCGCCATAGCGTTGGCATCCTGAGAGAGCGAACGATCCTTGCAGCTGAGACGAGTGCAGGGATCCTTCGCTTCGCTCAGGATGACATGACGATTTTTCCGCCAATCATTCTTACTTCTCACTTCTTATCTTCTTACTTCTTCTAACTTAACTTCTAATTCTTCGTCTGTGGAGAGAGACGCTGCAAGCAAAAGTTGAGGGGAGACGCTGCAAGCAAAGTCTCCACATTCAAGTACTTCCGTGCGAGGGAAACTAAACTATCTCTATCGTGTTTACAGGGGTGTCGGTAAGATCGATCTCGGTAGGGTCGACGAGATCGGATTTCTTTCATCGGGGCGAATATATGACAACAGGCAAGTTGTGGGCCGGGATGATGCTGCTGGCGAGTTTAGCGTTCGCGCCGCCATTCTCGAGTAGCGCACACGCGCAGGATGACACGCAGAACCAAGATCAGGTGCAGAATTCGGATCAGGCTCCGCCGCAAGATCAGGCGCAGGATCAGTCCGACCAGTCTCCGGCGCAGGATCCTCCGGGGCGGGTGGCGCGGTTGAATTTTTCGGAGGGCGCGATTTCGTTTCGTCCGGCCGGAGAAAACGACTGGGTTACCGGCGTGCCCAACCGCCCGATGGTAAGCGGCGACGACTTGTGGGCAGATGAAAATTCGCGGGCCGAAGTTCACATTGGATCGACGGCGATCCGCTTGGGCGCGAAAACTGGAATCACTTTCCTGACGCTTGACGACCATACAACGCAGATCAGGCTGGCGGAAGGATCGATGATCGTGCGCGTGCGGCATGTGGATGACGATGACAACTACGAGATCGACACGCCGAACATTGCATTCAGTCTGTTGCAGCCGGGCGAGTATCGCATTGATGTGAGCGAGGATGGAAGTCAGAGCATCGCCACTGTCTGGCATGGGCGCGGAAGAGCCGTTGGTGGCGGCGATACTTACAGGGTGATTGCCGGTCAGGCGGCGACCTTCACGGGAAGCGACCGGCTAAACTACGACATCGCGCAGCTTCCGGGGCGCGATGCTTTGGATGAGTGGGCATTTGAGCGCGACGATCGCGAAGATCGCGCCGATTCGGCGAATTATGTTTCGCGAGAGATGACGGGCTACGAAGATCTCGATGAATACGGCGATTGGAGCTATGTGGCGGGCTACGGTCCGTGCTGGCGTCCGCGGGCGGTGGTTGCGGGATGGGCTCCGTATCGCTTCGGCCACTGGGTCTATGTAGGGCCGTGGGGCTGGACGTGGGTGGAAGATGAGCCGTGGGGATTCGCGCCGTTTCACTATGGACGCTGGGCGTTTGCAGGGGCCGGTTGGTACTGGGTTCCGGGGCCGGTCGTAGTGCGGCCAGTGTGGGCGCCGGCTTTGGTGGCGTTCGTGGGCGGCGGTCGAGGATTTCGCTTCTCGGCAGGCGTCGGTGTGGGATGGTTCCCGCTGGCACCGGGAGAAGTTTATCTGCCGGGATACCGCGTGAGTCGCGGGTACGTGAACAATATCAACATCACCAACACGACGGTGAGCGTGACGAGGGTGACGAACGTTTACAACACGGTAATCGTAAACCGGGGTACGACGGTCAACAATGTGACGTACGTGAACCAGCGGACGAATGGCGTGACGGTAGTGTCGCATGACGCGTTTGTGAATGCGCGTCCGGTGGCGCAGAACGCGATGAGAGTGGACCAGAGAGAAATTGCGTCGGCGCCGGTAGGCCATGTCGTCACGGCGGAACCGATTCGTACGAGCGTGATCGGAGCGGGGAGACCCGCGCCGGTCAGGCCTCCGACAGCGGTTCTCAGCCGTCCAGTGGTTGCGGTGAGAACGCCGCCACCGCCGCCAAGTTCGATCGAGCAGCGGCAAGCGCGAACGGGTGGACATTTAAACGGCGGCGCGCTGGTGCGTCCAGTGAACGGCCCGCAAAACGGAAATCAGAATAACCGGCAGGCTCAGGATGGATTCCGTCCGTTCACGCAGCCGAATGGCGGGAATAATAATCAGGGCAACAACCAGGTGCGGCAGATGCCCAACACGCAGTCGCGGGTTTACAGCCAACCGGAAACTGCCCAGCCTGAAAATCGCGGCACGCAGCCGACGGAAACTCGGGAAGCGCAACAGTCGCCTTACCGGAATATGCAGCCGCAGGAAAATCGCGGTCTGCAGGCGGAGAACAATCAGGTGACAGAGCAGACGCATCCGCTGGTGCGTCCGGCGCCGCCGGTACAGGAGCGCAGTCCGCAACAGGAACAGCAGCAGGAGCAGAAATTTAATCAATGGCACCAACAACGGCCTGCGTCTTCTCCACCGCCTAAGCAGTCGCGGCCTGCGCCACCAGCGCGATCGGAGCCGAAGAAAGGCCATTGACGCCCCACGAAGCGACTGCGATGTGATAGGTTCGCAGGAGATGCGCTCGCGGATCACGGAATGACGGCAACGCCGGGAGAATTGCAAGCTCTCCCGGCGTAGTCTTTTGTGGTGTTGCCTGTTAAAGGGAAACGAATTGGCCGAAGTTCATAATCCGAGGAAGAAGATTACGGTCGAAAGCCGTCCCGCCTTTAACTGGATGGATGCGCTGTGGCTGGTGCTGCTGGCATTGCTGGCGGTGCTGCCGCCGATCCAGGAGTATCACAAGCAATTTATCCTCCTGGGATTTGGAGTTCTGCAACTAAATGAGGCGTGGCTGGTGGCACGCATCCCACGGCGCGGGCCCATTTACCTGGTGTTGCTGAAGATTGCGCTGGCCACGCTACTCATTTCACACACTGGCGAAGTTCCCATCAACAGTTATTACTACCCCATCTACTACCTGCCGGCGGTAACAGCGGCGGAATACTTCGGGCCGTGGGCCACTCTGATGTGGACCTCGTTGGCATCAGCCGCGTACTGTTCCTATCTGTATCCCGCGATGCAGGAGTTTGAGATCAATGCAGAGGCTTACGGGCGGCTGGCCATCCGGATTGTATTTTTCTTTCTGGCAGCGATGGTGGTGAACCGGTTTATCGTCGAGAGCCGGCGGCAGACGCAGCGCTACCAGGAATTGGCGGAGACTCTGGCGGAGACGAACCTGCGATTGCAGCAGGCGCAGGCGGAGGCGCGGCGGTCGGAGCGTCTTGCCGCGCTAGGACAACTTTCGGCGGGGCTGGCTCACGAGATTCGTAATCCGCTAGGCGTGATCAAGGGATCGGCGGAAATGTTGACGCAGAAGCTGGGAGAGTCGAATCCGCTGGCCACAGAACTGGCGGGATATATTTCCACGGAAACGAACCGGCTGAGCGCGCTGGTGACGCGGTTTCTGGATTTCGCGCGGCCACTGCACGCGGATTTGACGCCGCAGGATATTACCGCGGTTTTGGATCGCGCGTTGAATGATGTGGCGCAGTTCTGGAAGGGCGGGGAAGTTCATGTGGAGAAGGAATACGCGGCACAGTTGCCGCCGGTGCCAATGGATGAGAGCTTGTGCGAGCAGGCGTTCGTGAATATCGTGCAGAATGCGTACGATGCCATGGGCGCGAGCGGGGGCAGGCTGAGCGTCACGGCACGGAAAACGCGGGGCGAAATCCGCGATCGCGGCCGGGTGGAGGGAGTGGAAGTGCGGATCGACGACACCGGTCCGGGAATTCCGCTGGAGTTGCGGGAACAGATCTTTAATCCGTTCGTGACGACTAAGAAAAGCGGCGTGGGGCTGGGATTGTCCATCGTTTCGAAAATTATCGACGGACATCACGGGACGATTCGCATCGAAGCTCCATACGGAGGCGGAGATGGCGATGGGAACTCGGCTGCGGCGAGCGGACCGGGACCGGGCGCGCACTTCGTGATATTTTTTCCGGCTGCGAGCGAAAAAAGCACGGTAGGTGAAGCATCTCATCTGGTGATTTCGTGAAACTTGAAGAATTAAAGAAGAGGCAGCCATGCCGGCAATTCTGATCGTCGAAGATGAGGCAAAAATGCGCCGGCTGCTGGAGTTGAATCTCGGCGACGACGGATTCACCACGCTTTCAGCCGGGGACGCAGAGAGCGGTCTGAAATTGCTGCGCGAAAATTCTGTCGACCTGGTGTTGACCGATTTAAAGCTTCCGGGAATGAACGGGCTGGAATTTTTGCAGGCCGTGAAGCGGCAAAACGCCGCTCTGCCAGTCGTGGTGATGACCGCTTTTGGGAGCGTGGAGACCGCGGTTGACGCGATGAAAGCGGGGGCAAGCGATTACGTTTTGAAACCATTTTCTCTGGCCGAAATGCGGATCGTGATTCATAAGGAATTGGACTTTCGCAATTTGCGGGAGGAGAACCGGTCGCTGCGGGAGGCGTTGGGCAAGCGATATTCGCATCCCAATATCGTGGCGCGCAGCCCGAAGATGCAGGAAGTGCTGGCGACCGTGGAGCGGGTGGCGCCGACGAACTCGACTGTGCTTCTAGGTGGCGAAAGCGGAGTGGGGAAGGATTTGATTGCGCGAGCTATCCACGAAAAATCACGGCGAGCTTCGGGGCCATTTCTGAAGATCAACAGCACAGCCATCCCGGAGAATTTGTTGGAGAGCGAATTATTTGGCTTCGAAAAAGGCGCGTTTACCGGGGCGGTAGCCAGCAAACCGGGGAAGTTCGAACTGGCAGATAAGGGCACGCTGTTTCTCGACGAGATTGGCGACGTGCTTCCGGCAACGCAGGTGAAACTGTTGCGGGTGCTGCAAGAGCGCGAGTTCGAGCGGCTGGGTGGCACAAAAACGGTGAAGGTTGACGTGCGGCTGATTGCCGCGACCAACAAGGATTTGCGCGAGGCGCTGGAACAGGGAACGTTTCGCGAGGATCTCTACTACCGGTTGAATGTGGTGCCGATTGATATCGCGCCGCTGCGCGAGCGCAGGGAAGATATTCCGGACCTGGTGAATTTATTTGTCTCGCGATTCACCGGGGAATCGGGAAAGCCTGTCGAGGGCCTCAAGCCGGAGGCAATGCAGATTCTGGTGAACTATCATTGGCCGGGAAATGTGCGCGAGTTGCAGAACATTGTGGAACGGGCGTGCGCGCTGGCGAAGGGCAACGTGCTGGCGAAGGGCAACGTGCTGGAGGCGTCGGACATTCATTTAGATGTGCGGCCGACCAAGGGTGTAAGTGCTTCGGGAGGGTTTCTGCCCGACGGCATGACGCTGGAGCAGTGGGAGGATGAGATGGTGCAGGAGGCGCTGCGGCGGGCGAATGGGAATAAGAGCCAGGCGGCGCGGTTGCTGGGACTGTCGCGCAATGCGCTGCGCTACCGGCTGTCGAAGATCGGGATTGCGGATGAGGCGGAGAAAGAAGCTTAGCCTCGCGGGTAGTGCGATCACGTCTGGAGCATTGCGGAAATAACTTCCCTCGTCGCAGAATCTGAAGCAAAGAAGCGCGTGCCTTACAAAAAGCAGTAGTGAGATAGCCTGTTTTCTGAGAGCATGGCCGGGATGAAGACTTATTACAAGCCGACTCAATGGAGGGGCAAACGCCTGATATTCGCCTCTACAGACCCTGCCGAGCGCAAGAAGCAGACAGTCATAGGGTGGGTTGCTATCTCAATTTTCCTTCTAGGATTAGGCGTGATTGTTTGGCTCACCCGCTAAGATTTCAAACTGCCCCACTACCCGTCTTCGTGATTGTTGGCGGCGTTTCCCCTCGAGCGTTATGCTGAAGGTGTTTGGCAAACCGCATTCGGTCGCATGACCCGCAAAGCCTCGATTAATTGTCGGGGCTTTTGTGTTTCCCGGTTGGCAACATGATTTACTGAGTGGCCATGATTTTACGATCTCCGTTTCGATTGACCGTGATGCTGCTTGTGTCGACGCTTTCGGTCTCGGCACAGACTTTGGCGGAGCGGCTGGGCTATCCTGCCGGAACGAAACTCGTCGTGATTCATGCTGATGATCTAGGTGAGACTCACGCAGTCGACGCGGCGGCGATCAACGCGATCGAGGGCGGCACCATCAATTCTGCGAGCCTGATGGTGGCGTGCCCGTGGTTTCCGGAGATGGCGGACTATGCGAAAGCCCACCCTGACGCGGACTTTGGGCTGCACCTGACGTTGACCAGCGAGCGTATCTATTACCGTTGGGGCCCGGTCGCGCCGACGGACAAAGTGCCGAGCCTGGTCGATGCCAATGGATATTTCCATCATGATTGGGAACAGAACGAACACATCAATGCGAAAGAAGTGGAAATCGAACTGAGGGCGCAGATCGAGCGGGCCCTGGCGATGGGCGTTCGTCCCACGCATTTGGATTCGCACCAGTACCGGCTGATCATGAGCGGCAAGGATTTGTTTGAAGTAGCGCTGCGCGTGGCGCACGACTATAGGCTGCCGCTGTTCGTGACGCGAGACTGGTTTGCGGAGCATCCGTATCTGGCAACGAGCCTGGGGCCGAACGACATTGTGCTCGACCATACGGTGACGATTGATCCTGAAGTTGCGCCGGAAAAATGGGCGGACTTTTATCTCAACGCACTGAAAAATCTGCAGCCGGGCGTGACGGAGTTTGTTATTCATCCCGGCTACGACGATGAAGAACTGAGGGCGGCCACGCGGGAGCGATCGACCTGGGGCGCGGCGTGGAGGCAGCGAGACTTCGATTTCTTTACCAGCGAACAGTTCAAGCAGACACTGGCGCAGCAGAATATCAAGCTGATTACGTGGCGGGAACTGGCGCGTGCTGCGGCAAAATGATGGATCCGTTTCGATCAATCACGCCAACCACAAGCGAATTTTCAGCGAAAGCGGCCGGCCTGAAAGTGGCCGAAAACCACCACCCTCGGTTGAGGTCGGCCAAGCTGGCCGTATGGGCAGTTCTGGCCTGTTGAATTTTCGCTTTCTCTGGTTGAAAACACACAACTTATAAGCGATTAGTTCGTGCCTTTTTGGCACGGCACTTGCCTCTCATTCTACGAAGGCTTTCTTATCGTGAGAGTTTGGTTGAGGTGGTTATGAAGCGATTTATATCAAGATTAGCAGTCTTAACGGTCGCGTTCTCGGGAACGCTGACGCTGAGTGCTTTGGCGCAAACCACCCAGGAAGGTCCGGCGCCGTCGGACCAGCCGAGTGCCCCCATGGAGATCGGCCAGGCTCCGGAGCAGCCGGACGCGCAACCCAACTATTCGCAGCCGAATAACGGGCAGATGGGATATCCCCAGGCTGGCCAAGGGCCGAATGAAGCCCAGCCGTCGGACGATCAACCCAATGATGCGCAACCCAATGAAGCGCAGCCAACCGAGGCGCAGCCGGGTGGACCGGAAGGTGAAGCTCCGGCGCAGACGGATCAGGGCGTGGCGCGTATTAGCTTGATTCATGGCGACGTTTCCACGCAGCGTGGAGATTCCGGCGACTGGTCGGCGGCTACTTTGAATCAGCCTGCTATGACTGGCGACAAGATTTCCACGGGCGATAACGCGCGCGCGGAAGTGCAGCTCGATTTTGCCAACATCATTCGCCTTGGGCCGAATTCGCAGGCGAATGTGGCGAACCTCACCAAGCGCAATATTCAAATTCAACTGGCGCAGGGAATTCTGGACTACAGCGTTTCGAAGGATAGCGAGGCCGAGCCTGAAATCGATACGCCGAGCGTAACCGTGCATCCATCGCATCATGATGGCGTGTTCCGCGTAGAAGTGCGGCCCGATGGCGACACCGTCATCATCGTGCGCCAAGGTGAAGCACAAATTGCCACTCCGCAGGGCGCCACCGAAGTGCAGGAAGGAGATATGGCGACGGTGCGGGGCGATGGCGAGTCGGCGCAATACAAGGTTTCGGCCGCGCCAGATCGCGACGATTGGGATCGCTGGAACAGCGACCGCGATCACATGATCCAGAACGCGAATACCTGGAACCATACCAACCGGCGTTACACGGGAGCGCAGGACTTGGACGCGTATGGGCGCTGGCAGAACGTGCAGGATTACGGAGATGTGTGGGTTCCGAACGAGCCGGATGGCTGGGCTCCGTATCGCGATGGCAACTGGGTTTACGAGCCTAACTACGGTTGGACTTGGGTAGGGTATGAGCCATGGGGATGGGCGCCGTATCACTATGGGCGCTGGTTCCCGTACGGCGCATCGTGGGCGTGGTGGCCGGGCCCGGTGTATGCCCGTTACGACCCGTTCTGGGCACCGGCGTACGTGTCGTTCTTTGGCTGGGGCGGTGGATTCGGTTTCGGCGTTGGCTTTGGCGGGTGGGGCGGCTTTGGCTGGCTTCCGATCGGTCCATGCGATTGGTTCCATCCGTGGTGGGGTGGATATGGTGGACGGTTTGGCTGGGCTGGCGGGTACGGCCGCGGCGGGGGAGGTTACGGGCGCTACGGAGGTTTCGCGCCGCTGCATAGCGGAATGCGCTACTCGAACCTCGCGAACCTGCACGACCAGCGTATAGGTCGCGGAATGTCGGTGGTAAACGCGGGTCGCTTCGGCGCGGGCAGGGTGTCGGCGATGGCGGCGACACGTGAGCAGATCAGCGGGGCGCACATGATGGCGGGCAACCTGCCGGTGGTTCCGACACGCGCGAGTTTGTCAGCCAGCGGTCGGGCGGCAGCGCCGTCGACGATCCGCAATGGCGGGGCGCAGCATTTCTATAGCATGACGCACAGTAATGCGGCGCGACCGGCATCATTTCAGCAGCAGACGGCAAGCCTGCGGCAGACGATGGCGCGGAGCCATATAGGAGCAGTTCCTGCCGGCGGCCGCACGAGTTTCGGTTCCAGCGGCATGGGGCAGGCTGGAGTCCATGGAACGATGCAGAAGCCGAGCGCGGGCACGAGCGCGGCGACACGGGAGATGGGGAACTCGTCGGCGCGCGGCAACTTCGGCGCTCAGCAGTCGCAACGTTCGTTCGGTCAGAATGGAAACGGCGGTGCGTATCGTCCTTTCACGCCACCGAACAGCGCGCGTTCGTCGAGCCCGGCGTATTCGGGGCGGACGGGTTCTTCGAACATGGGCTCGGCAAATACGGGCTCCAGAAATAATTCTTACGGGTACGGGAACACGCAGTCGCAGCGAGGGATGACGCAATCTCCGGCGGGCAACAGCGGGTACCGGCCGTTTACGCCTCCTTCGAGCAGCCAAGCGTCACGAAGCGGAGCTTACGGCGGATCGAGCGCGCCAGCGGCACGCGGCAATAGCGGAAGCTACTGGAACCGGACTGCGCCGAGTTCGTCATCGATGGGGTCGGCCAGGGGCAATAGCGCCTACGGTTCATACGGCGGTGGCAGCTACGGACGTGGAGCAGGTTCGACTTACTCGCGTCCGCAGCTCGATATGCGGCAGCCGATTGCGCGTTCGCCTTCGAGCAACTACGGCGGATATTCGCGGGGAGCGAGCCCGGCTTATGGTGGCTACTCGCGAGGAGCGAGTCCGGCTTACGGCGGGTATTCCCGCGGTAATGCGGGATACCGCGGATACGGCACGCCGAGTTACGGCGGGCCGCGCGGTGTGCCGAGCTACGGCGGACGCGCTCCGAGTGGCGGCGGACACTATTCTGCGCCTAGCGGCGGTGGACATTACTCCGGCGGCGGGCGCTCCTCTGGCGGAGGCGGTGGACACTCCTCAGGCGGTGGACATTCGGGAGGTGGCGGCGGCGGTCACTCCGGTGGCGGAGGACATGGCGGCGGCCATCGCTAAAAAGCTTGGAGACGGCATGTCTCTGAGGGAAGCAGCAACTTGATGTACTGAAGTTGTTGTCAGTGTAAGTGAAGAAACAGAGGCGGGAAGGGCGTGCGAAACTGCACGCCCTCTCTGTTGTTTAGGAGAAGTTTCAGGGTTAAAAACGCTTGAGGTCCGAGGTCAGAGACTTTGGAATCTCGTTGATTTTTTCTAATTTTTAAACGTTGAACTTCTCTTAGGGCCTGGCGTACGCGGGGCTGTCGGGTTCGGGGCGGTCGTAATCCCGGCCGTATTTGTTTTTGTGCGCGAGGGCGAGATCGGATTCGGCTAGCGTGAACGTTCCAAGCGATGTCGCGCCGGGAGCGATGGTGATCTCGCGGGTCTGGGCGCGGAGAGCGTCGGGAGCGACGGCGGAGTGGAAGACCTGAAGCTCGTAGCGACCCGGGGGAACATTGGGAATCGAGAGTTCTCCGCGCGCATCGGAGATGGCGTAGTAAGGCGTAGGCAGGGCGATGACGACGGCGCTCATCTCGGCGTGTATGTTGCAGAAGATAAAAGAGACGCCGGGCTTGTCGAATTGAACGAAACGCGTGGTGCCGCTCTCATAGAGTCCGAGATCGAAGCGTTTGCCCTCGTATAGAGAGAACACATTGTGAAAGAACGGGTCGTGATTGGGAAATTCCACTTTACCGCCAACCGGGATCACCAGTAAAGAAGGGTGAAAGCTCTTGTTCTTCTGCACCAGTTGCGGAATGGAGGACTGGTGAGGCGGCGAAACGAGCGCTCCAACGGGCGTGAGCCAGACCACTGCCTTTGAGGCGTTGGAAACAGCGCGGCCGTTTCGGGTGAGCTCCACGCGAGCCTTGAGCACAGATTGTTGGGCGGACGCGGAAGCGAACGTCGCCAGCAGGGCGAGAAACAACATTCCGCGATGGAGCGAGGCAATCTTCAAAATAAAATCCCCACGGATAGATTGACCTGATTGGTGATGCTGGTGCTGGTATAGACGGGAAAGGTGCGCAAACGTCTGAGTTCGGCGGAAAGCACCAGGTCGGAGCGCGGACGAAAGACGACATTGGCCAGGGCGCCGCGGTTGCGTCCGATAATTTCGCCAAAGTTATTGGCGTCGGAGGCGAAGCCGCGTGCATCGCCGGCGAAAGCGTCGTCTTCGGCGAATACTCCGTTGAACTCGAGCTTCGGGTTCAGCTGGAATTTCAGCTGCGTCCATCCACCGGCTGTGTTTAGGCCCCGGATGGGCGTGTTGGGCAGGGTCGGATCTCCACCGTAGAGAATGGAAGTTCCGATAGCTCCGCCGAGCCCGCCAATGGCGCGGCCGCGATAGAACTCGCCGGAAAGGGCGAAGCGCGAAGCCAGAGGAACCTGCCAGTCCGCCATAGCGGCCCAGGCGTCGACATTGCGATCCCAGGTCCAATTCTGGCGTCCGTAGTAGCCGGCCACTCCGAAACTGAGTGGATGCTCGTGTACGGGGCGAGACCAGGCGGTGCGAAATGCGTAAGCCGGCTGCCCTGACATTTCTCCAGCTTGCGATGTTCGGTAGAACGAATTGTAGGGGGGCTCCCAGTCGAGGTTGTCAAGGATTCCGGCTTGCATGGTGATGGTCTGTTGATCGGAGATCGAGAAGCGGTGCTCGACGCGAAGTTGCGGCGTCCATCCCCAAAGATTTCCGCCGAAGGCGAATGCGGGAGTGGCCAACGACGCGAACGAGGTGGGCGAGAGCGGCGCGATGAAGAGAGAATCCTGGCCTGCGACGACTGAGGTGCGTTCCCAATCGAAGCGCAGGTTGGCGGTTTGCAGGCGAGCGATGCCGAAGTTGACGCCGTTGCCGGTGGCGGGGAAACCTCCGGCGAAGTCGAGTTGCACGTCGGCGGAGGTGCGGGCGCCGGCTACGTTGGGACCAAAAATTTCCAGGCCGATTTCCGACTGGCGCAGAGTTGCGCCGACAGTAGCTTGCGGCGTGCCCGCAGGAACAGACTCGGAATAGGTGGGGAAGTCCAGGTTTTCGGAGCGGCCAACATTGCGGAAGGCGTTCATGAGCACGATGCCATGAAGGCGAGCGCGATACTTGGACGCGCTTTCGACTTTTGTTTGATATTGTTCGTCGATTTTTGACCCGATGAGGGACGTAGACTCTTCGAGCTTCTGAACCCGCGCTTCGAGCGGTGTGGAGGACTGTACGGGGGATGCGGTGCTGGCTGTTGGCTGGGATGGGTTTTGCGGAGATTGTGCTTCGACCGGCGCCGGCTTGCCCGGTTGCTCGAGGAGGGCGCGCGTGGCTTGCAGGTCCTGGCGCAGTTGGCGCATTTCGGCGCGGGAGTCGGCATTTTCGGCGCGCATCTGTTCAATCAACATGCGAAGTTCGCGAAGTTGGTTCTGCAGGTCACGAACGGCGGCCGCGCTGTCGGCGGGCGGAGCGGTAGATGCCTCCTGCGCCTGGGTTGGTTCCGACGTAATGAAAGCTGCGAACGCCAGCGCCGCGCTGCAAAAAGCAAAGAGCCTCAGAGTCCTATTCACGCTCGTCACACCGTCCTCCTCGTACACCGTCCCGAACCAGGCACTCGCGAGAGACGGACTGTGCCTAAGGAGCGGGATGCGAAATCGAATTTTGCCGGGAGTCTTCCTGCTGTTGCGCGGGTACAAGGGAAGGCAGGTCGATGCTGGACTCGCCAGTAACGTCATGCCCTCGCGCGGGCAGCACAATGCGGAAGACCGTCTTTGCCTCGTTACGGCCGTCCGTTGAGACTACGCGCTCCATAACAATTTCACCGCCGTGATCTTGAACAATCTTTTGGACGACCGCCAGCCCCAGCCCTGTGCCATTTTCCTTGCCATAACTGACGAAAGGATGAAACAGCCGTTCGCGGATGGATTCAGCGATGCCAGGGCCATTATCGGATACGGAAATGGTGATGGAACCGGCGTCCTCGGCAGCCGTAACCTCGACGCAGCCGCCGACCGGCGGGGCGGCTTCGCAGGCATTCAACAGCAGGTTGTATAAAGCGCGTTCCAGTTTGCGCTGGTCGAACCATCCTGAAAGTTCCGGACCGCACAGCAGCTGAATGGAGCGGAGATGATGGCGAGGATGGAGGCGGACAGCCTGAACCGAGCGCTGGATGGTCTCCGTGACATTACCGTAAGCGGGACTGAGCGATTCGCGGGTACGGGCAAACTCGAGCAGCGAGTCAATCAAGTCGGTCATCAAGTTCACGCCGCAGCGAACTTCTTGATACAACTCCTCGCGCTGCGCGGGAGTGAGATGGCTGTCGCACAGGAATTCGGAATTGGCGACGATAGCAGCGAGGGAATGGCGGAGATCGTGAGAAATGGAACTGGCCATCCGTCCGATGGTGGCGAGTTGTTCGGACTCGAGCAGATCGCGCTGGCTTTTCAGAAGGCTGGTGCGCATGCGGTCGAAGGCGCGGGTCAGTTCGGCGACCTCGTCGCCTCCCCGCGGATCGAGAGGATGATGGAAGTCGCCCGCTTCCAACGCGCGCACACCGCCGACCAGGCTGGCGAGCGGACGAGTAAAAGTGTGGGAGATGAAGAAGACTAATCCACTTCCCACCAGAATTGCGGCCAGTCCCAAGAGGAGAAGATAACGATTGAGTTGGTCGACAAATTTTGTGGCGCGATCATATGATCCCAGGACGCTCAAGCGAACGGGAGTGGGTCCAGAACCGGAAAGCACGAGGGAGGTGGCCAGAAAGCGCTCGCTGCCGATTTCGATGTCGCGCGGATCGTTATGAACCGAGCCGGCTATCAGGTCGCGAATGGTGGTGCTCTGCACTTGATACGAAGCCAAGGTCGTGCCGACGATTTCGCTGCCGGAGGAAAAGGCCACGTCACTGCCGGCGACTTTGCGGACTTTGGCAGCGAGAGCGTCATTGATCTCGTAACCGATGACAAGAAAGCCGAGCAGAGTTCCGTCAGTGCGCGTGCCGCGATAGATGGGTTCAATGAAAGTCTGGTAGAGATGATGATCCCCGAGCCACCAGTGGCTGCCGCGTTCCTCGTCCAGGGATTGCTCAAAATATTTTTCGGCAGCCTCGCGGGTAAGTCCGGGAGACTTGGTGTGGAGGGCGACAACCTTGCCACGGTGATCGACTAGTACAAAAAGATCGCTGTTGGCGATCTGAGAAATGTCTTGCGACGCGTCCTGGATGGTAACTGGGTCAGGACTGCCCATGATGGCGCGTGTGATGGGCAAGTCGGCCAGTAGGGCGACGTCGTTGGTGAGCATGGTTTCGCGCTCGTGACGGAAATCCTGGAAGGCGGCGACGGAATTATTCAGGCTGACCGCGATGCTCTGGCGAACATTCTTGCGAATGCTGCGCTGCACGAGCAACAGGCTGGTGCTGGTGAGAGCCGCGGTGATGAGCAGCATGGAGAGCAGGAAGCGGGTGCGCAGTCGCAGGCTTGGCATCAGGTCGGCGGCGGATTTAGCCGCGGTGGAATCGCGCACGGGCTGGGGAGATGCAGTCACGAGAATCAGCGAACAAACTTATACCCCATGCCGTGGACAGTACGAAAATGTACGGGGCTGGACGGATCTTTCTCCAGTTTTTGGCGAAGCTTGAGAATGTGGTTATCGACCGTGCGAGTGGAGGGATAGTTCTGATAGCCCCACACCTCATTGAGTAATTCGTCGCGGCTAATGACCCGGTCGGCATTCTGCACGAGGAACTGGAAGGTCTTGAATTCCTGGGCGGTTAAAACTACGACTTGGCCGTCACGTTTGATCTCCATTTTCTTGAAGTCGGCGGTAATGCCATCGAAGCTGACGAGTTGCAGGTCGGGAACGCGCGCCGTGTGGCGGAGAGCGGCTCGAACGCGCGCCAGCAGTTCGCGGGGACTGAAAGGCTTGGTCACGTAGTCGTCCGCACCCAACTCAAGTAATAAGACTTTGTCGGAAACGTCGCTGGCCGCGCTGAGAACGACAATGGGCAGAGTCGGAGCGATGGCCTTGATCTCTTTGCAGACGTCGCGCCCGGAAAGTTTTGGCAGCCGTAAGTCGAGGACGATGGCGGCCGGAGGTGAGGATTGGAAACTGTCGAGCGCGGACCTGCCGTCAGACTGAGTTTCGACAGTGTAGCCCTCAGTTTCAAAAAGCCGACGAAGGGCTTTCTGAACGGCGGGGTCGTCTTCGACGACGAGGATACGGCCCGCAGGCTTGGCAGCGGTGGGCGGATTCATTGCTCTCGCGGTACTGAGCGGTGTGCCGAGATTTCCCATAAATTTTGTCCTGTTTGCAAAAGGGAAAAACTTCCGAGTCCCCAAAAAAGCCCATCGGAAGCGGTTGACTAAGAAAGCTTACAACGGTTTGACGACAAAGTCGGCTCGGGATGGCGTTTTTGACATTTTTTTTACATTTTCAGACGGGTGTAAAACGAGGCTGCGGAAGCCGAGTTGCATAAGAATCGGGCAGCGTCTGTCGTTAGGGCTGAGTGGGTTCGAATTGCCGCTGTCGTAAAATTGAGCGCTTGCGCGATCAAACAGAATTAGACGGTCTGGTAGTGGTGCTGGTGCGACCCCGCAATCCGCTGAACATTGGGGCTGCGGCCCGGGCCATGAGCAATTTTGGAGCGCATCGGTTACGGCTGGTGAATCCGTTTGCGGCGGGGTTTCGGGAGGCTCGATCTGCGGTGGGCGCGTCGGAGTTGCTGCACCAGGCGCAAGAATACAAGACCGTGGCGGAGGCGGTTGCAGATTGCGCTCTAGTGGTGGGGACAACGGCTGTGCGCAATCGCGTGCTGCAGCAACCGGTGCGGCGGCTTGACGAAGCCTCGGGGGCGGCCTTCCGTGCGCAACTTCAGACTGAGCGAGTTGCGGTTTTATTCGGATCGGAAAAAATCGGACTTACGAATCGCGACTTCAGCCATTGTCACTGGCTGCTCAACATTCCGACGAGCCAGCGAAATATTTCCATGAATCTGGGGCAGGCAGTGGCGGTGTGCCTCTACGAACTGGCGCGCAAGACGCCGTTGCAGCCGGTAGCCGAGGATTTCCAGCCGGCAACGGCAGGCTCGGTCGAGCAAATAACGGAAGTATTGCTCGAGGCGCTGCGCAGGAGCGGCTATGTGAAGCCGGGGACGGACGCCATGTTCGAGAAGAAAGCGCGGCGGCTGATCCTGCGGCTCAGAATGGAAGCCTACGATGCCAAGCTGCTGCTTGGCATGGTGCGGCAGATCGTGTGGAAGCTGCGGCTTGGAGACAAGAGCTAGGCGGTTGCCCGAATCCTAGTTAATGTCAGTGTTATCGCGTCAGCCGTTCCGCCGAAGCTTGGGTGCCGCTTCGCCGGAAGCGAAATTGCAGGAGCCAGGTGCTGGGCGCAGATTGCCCGTTCACTTGAGTTGGGGCGAACTCCCAACGCTTCGCGGCGTTCAGAGCCTGCTCGGCAAAGTACCGGCTGGGCCCGGCGGTTTTGAGTTTTGCGGTTCGAACCTTGCCTGAACGATCCGCTTCCACACGCACTGTCACCTTGATGGTGCCGGTGATCGTGTTGCGCGAACTCTGAGAAATGTCGGGAACGACCTGGTGGACGATGTCACCACTGTCTCGGGTAGAGGCTTGTGAAGTCGGACCCGATCGGCGAACCGCCGCATTGGGCTTGGGAACGGGAGCGGTTTGAGGCGCAGCGGGCGGCGCAGTCTGCTTAGTTGTGCGCGAGGTGACACGCTTGCCGCTAGAAAAGAACACGACTAGCGCTATCAGCAGAGCGAGCACCACGGCGGCTGCGATAGGCCCGCGCTTCAAGGGACGACGAGGCCGCGGCGAAGGAGGCTGCGGCGCCGGGGCTGGGACGGAGCGTGCTGCGGGCTGCAGGCGCGCCTGGATCTGGGCAATCGAGCATCGACGTTTTGGATCGAGATGCAGGCACTCGCGGGCGATACCGCGGAACGGCTCAGGAACGGCGGCAGGAGGATCGGGTTCGTTGAGCGATTGCTGCTCGGCGAAAGGCGCGGTCTGCGTGAGAGCCGCGACAAGTGTAACGCCAACCGACCATACGTCGCTGGCGGGAGAGATAATGCCCGCAGCGGTTTCGGGTGCGTCGTAGGCGTCGCGACGCCGGCGCGCGGAATTCGTTTCAGTGGTTGCCGCGATCTGGTCGGCCGACAGTTTCAACTGATCGCCGCTCGCGAGAACGTTCGACGGCTTGATGCGGGTGTGCACGAATCCCTTGCCGTGCAGGTAGGACAGCGCGTCCAGAACCGGAGGAAGTAGGTCGGTGACTTCGGCGGGAGCGAGCGGGCGCTGAGGAAGAATTTGCGATAAATCTTCCTCCGTAAATTCCATCACGACGTAAAGCAGCGAAGTGGAGTCGAGACGGCAACGCCCGGATTCATAGATTCGCATCAGGTGGGGATGAGAGAGTTGAGAGGCCGAGCGCCAGCGAGAAAGTTGACGGTCGGCTTCGGCCTCGTTCGCTGCGATCAGTTTGATGACGGCCTTAGTTGAGGGTTGTCCGGGCCGTTCGGTAAGAAAGACCGCGCTATGTTCCGATCCGCCCAGCCATTGGCGAAGCGGAAATTTTCCGTCGACTGTGCGGCCTTGCCACGTTTTCCAGAGCCCAGGATTACTCATTCAGTATGACCCGCGAACGAACATTCTAAGGCATTCGGAAAAAATGGGGAAAGACGCTAGAGGCAGTGGTCAGTGAGCAGTGGCCAGTATTAGTCAACGCCGATCAAATCATGAACCACGAAGGACACGAAGGTTCACGAAGGAAAACCCAGCGGACGCATTGTCTGGGAAAAAATGCGGAGAGATAGTGGCCAGTTCCTCAAGGGACAGTGACGCATGGCGATTTTCACTGTTCACTGATCACTGGGCACTGGCCACTGGCCACTGGTTTTCTTCACCTGCTCTTGTAGCTGAATGTCACCTTCGTTTCTTCGTCTAGCACCAGGGGACGAACGAAGCTGAACGAGGTGCCGGTGCGCGGCACATCGATTGGCACCGGCAACACGCCCGCCACTCGGCGCTGCAGGTTGACCACATTGGCAGAGGCATTCTGCTGGGGCTCGTTCTTCTCGAGTTGTTTCAGTTCAGAGTAATCGCGGCCGTTCAGCGCGGGAGCCGAGGCCGTGACTTCCACTGTTTCGGTCGCGGCCCCAAGGCCAAGAGCAAAGCTGTACGCCGATCCGCGGCTTGCGTCGTAGACGGCATCGCGCACTGCGGTCTGAAAGCCTGGAGCTGAAGCCGTGATCCTCACTCGTCCAGAGCGCAGGTTCGACACAACCCAGCGGCCCAATTGATCGGTGAGGGTGGACATAGAAAATCCGTTGTCTGGTTGCGTCACGGAGATACGCGCGTTGGGAAGGACAGTTCCGGAAGGATCGGCGAGAACTCCGCCGAGTTGTCCCGGAAGCAACTCGCCCAGGCTAACCTTGCTGGCGAGCTCGGCTGCTCTGGTTTCGTCATACTGATATGCGACGGAGTCGGCGCGGAAGGCCGGAGGCACACGATTGGCGGCAATTACGTCTCCGCCGAAATCCTTCACTTTGTATTGCTCGGGCAAGAAGACTTCCCAATTCAACACGCTGACTGGGATGTCCATGCTGGGAAGGATCAGGTCTGCACCGCCTTTTTTCGCGAACGGCGCGCCGGAATGCAGGAACACGAACGAAACCACATAGCAGTCGGCGGGATGAAAGCCGGGACGGAGGAGCGGAACGCGGTTTCCGTCTGGGCCTTGCACCGGCTTTACAGGTTCGCCGCCAACATCGGCCGAAAGGATGGTGGCGCCTGCGGGCAGAGCTACTTTCAGGAACGGCTGAGCCTGATTTCTGACGATCAGTTTCACTTCAGTCAACGACTTGCCCTCGGACGTGACTAGAGTAGTGACGATCGCGCTTTCGGCTTCGGCCGCGAGCACGCTGCCATCGGGAAAGCGCACCCATTGCAGCGCCAACGTAGGACTTTCGCCAGGCTGCTGGTGATAACGAAAAGCCGCTTGCGGCGCAAAATGCGCGAGCGAGCGCAAGTAAGGACTCGCCTCTTTCACGTCCATGCGTTTGAGGCCGCCGCCTTCGGTCGCGGTGAGTTCCATGGCGCCCGCGCCTTCGACGAGCACTTCTCCGGTCTCGCGTTGCGCGCCTTTAAAGGTGATCACGGGGACATCGGCATTCGTGCCGTTGATGGAGCGCTCCATGGATATCAGGAATTGCTGGCTGCGCTGCGCCGGGGCATTTACCTTGAGCGTTAAAAGGCCGAACTGAGTCTCTGTGGAATCAAGCGTCGCGCCGGTGACTCCGGTGACTTCGTATCCTGCGGGTAGCGCTATCTGGAATTGCGAAGGCTCGCCTCGCACGACAGTGATGTCGGCAAGCACGGCCACGCGCAACTCCGATTCGGTTACCGAGACGAGCGTTTTGGCGTCGGAGAGGAAATGCACTTCATGCGGAACGGCGGGGTTGATGGCTTCGCGCGTTGTCCACCAGATAGTGGCAGGCTGTCCAGGCACTAGCGTGGCCTCAATGGCGGTATGACCGTTCTGCGATTTGCGGCTGGTGATGATCCCGGGAGAAATGTTGGCGGAGGTGTGATCCCCCGGAATCAGTAGCGCCAGTTGTACGCTGCCCGCTACTGGAACGGGCAGGCTGAAGGAAGCGCGTCCGGCTTCGATGCGGAGTGGAAGGCCGGTGGCGAGGGCGATGGAAAATTCGGCCGGTCCCGAGAGAAGAGCCATGTGCGTGCCGTTCTCCTGAAGCAACGGAAGGCCCTTGCCGTTCTGGTGAGCATCGAGGACGGTCATTCCGGTGATGAGCGGAACTTTGCTCACACCCTTGCGAAAAACTTCTCCTTCTAGTTGCACATTACCGCGAACGGCATCATTGTCGACGTGCAAGTTCACGTCGGCGTGCTTGATAGAGTAAGGAAGAGGGGCGATGTCGGGGTGCTTGGGCGGTTTGGCGGCGAGTTCTACCAGCTTGTTGTATTCGTCGAGGGTCAGCGTGACATTGCCCGGATCGGGCAAGGGCAGAGTGGATTTCTCTTCCGCAGCGCACACGCAGCAAAGCAGCAAAACTACAAGAATATTTTTCATCGCACACCTGCCTTTTTGTCACGCTGAAAGTTGAACTCCGCAGCAGGGGACTGGTTCTCGCTGGTCAGTTCGGAAACTAAGAAAATCGACGGACCGAATGCGGGGAAAGAAACGTTTATTGGCAAAATGCCAATTACTTTCCCCGCGGACGACTTGGCCTTAAAAGTGTCGAGAAGCGTCTGTGTGGCGTCCTTCTTTGCCTGGTCGGCGCCGGTTGGGGATTCAGCGAACTGTTGCCGGCGGTCATAGGGAAGTGCGCCGTTTGCAACCCGAACGGGTCCGCCTATCGTTGCAGGAAGCGGCCCTAACGCAGCGGAGACTGGACTCTGATATTCCTGTGTGTGGAAAGTTCCGGGCTCGGCTGAAACGCGGAACAGTGGTGGATAGTAGAGCAACAGGCCGGTACGGGAGATGGGGAGATCGAGCGCGGGCAAGATTAGTTTCTCGCGGCCTTTCTCGCTCCAGGCTGATGCTTTCGTGAGATACAGAATTTCGACGGCAAAGGCCGGCGCGTCGTTCCCGCCGCGCGATTTTTCCAGCGGCAACAACAGGCTGCCGTCGGGCGCCTGGCCCGGGCGAATCGGCCTTCCGGCAAGAGAAACGCTCCAGACCGTGGCGCCTGCAGGCAGCGTGACTTTCACGAAGTTGCGTTGGTTGTTGCGAACGGCGTAGCGCGCTTGCACCAGTTCCTTGCCGTCGGCGCTCATTAGCACCTGGTAGCGAGCTTCCTCAACGTTGGCCATGAGGACGGCCTGCTGGTCGTAGCGCGCGACGTTTACGCTCAACGAGCGCGTGGCGCCGGCTTCGCCCGAGCGGGCACGAAATGCGACGAGTGCGGGCGATTGCCGGCTGGCGACCATCTCGCCGAGATCGGTGGCGTCGGCGTCTTCGAGACCTTGAGTTTTCTGATCTTTAATTTCGCCGGCGCCAAGAATCTCAACAGCAACGCCGCCACTTTCGCGTTCGGTATCAAGCAGGCGCAGCAGAGGAATATCGATGATGCCGTCGCGCGGAAGACGCATTTCGCCGTTGATGACGAACCGCGCGCTGCGCTCGACCGGTTCGAGGAAGGTGACGTCGAGTTCGCCATTCTTGATCTCCCAATCCGCGACCAATGCGCCCGAGACCTGATTGATCGTCACTTTTTCTGGGAGTTGGATTCGGACGTCACGGGCCGCCCCTTGCACGATTTCGAAATTCGCTTCGGCGTAAATGGAAGTTGAGTCTTCAGCCAGGCTGGTCAACTGGGTCAGCGAACCGCGCAAACGCAGTGGCAGTTCGACGTGGTGATATTGCGTTTTCTTGCGCCAAGTCAAGGTCAAGGCTTCGTTGCCGCGAGCATAAGCGAGCCACTTGGTTTCGCCGGGAGCTTCCGATTTTTCAGCGAGCAAGCCGCCGCCGACTTTCAGTTCAATCCCTTGTTGCGGAAGCACCACCACGGCCCGAGTGACGCCCGATTCCGTGGCGGGAAGTGAGATGCACTGGTCGCCTGCGGCGGAGGCGATGGGGACGTCGACATCGAGCAGAAGTTCGAAGCGGCCGGCGTGCGCTAGAAGTGCCGCCAGATGCGCGCCGTTTTTGCCGGGCGAGGCAGGCACGAGAGAGATTGGCTTGCCATCGAGGCGGGCTTCACGTACCAGCAAGCCCGTGGGCACGGGGACTCGCACCCATCCATCTTTCAAGACATCGACAGTCAAGGTGGCGCGGCCTGCGGCAAGATCGCCGGCAACGCGCAGGTCGTAGTCCACGCGGCTGAGCGTAGCGTCGAGTGGAGGCGGTTCGGGATCGTGCTCGACGGGATAGGCTTTCGCCCGGAGCACGCGGTATTCGTCGACTGGGATGACGACCCATCCGGCAATGTGCGAGGGTTCGGGCGGTTTGTCCTGAGCCTGCGCCGCAATTCCCCAACAAATGGAAGAGGCAACGAGGCATAGAACGAAGGGACTCAGAGCAAAGCGTTTGCGTTGCGTAAGGACGGCACGAGTTGAACGTTTCATGGGTGAGACCTCAGGGAAACTGCTGGGGAATGCATGTCTATCGCCGGGGGATATTCATTGGGATCAGACATGCAGAGTAAGAATGGCGCGGCAGAAGGAAATTGCAGGAAGAATTTAGTAACAGTTACCTGCTGAAAAGGCGCTAGGGGCGCGCCTGCAGGCGGTCTGCTGTACGATAGCAAGTCGAATTAAAAAACGCGAGCCGTGTCGATGCAGGGTGCGAGGGCGAAGACGCCCGCGCGACAGCCGGCAAGATGACGGCGCTTCGGATATGCGGAGGGTGGATTGACTTTCGGTACGGAGAAGTCGAGGCAGGTGTATGAGCGAACGCTAGGCGTGCTGATTGAGGCGAGCAGTTCGTCTTCGCGCGGGCCGGCGAATTTCGGCAAGTATCCCATCTTCATGGAGCGCGGGCGTGGCTCGCGAATTTACGACGTCGATGGCAACGAGTACATCGATTGGATGATGGCGTTTGGCGCCCTGCCGCTGGGGCACGCGCATCCGGAAATTGTGGAAGCGATTACGGAAGCCGCCAGTACGGGCGCTCACTTTGCTACTGCCACGCCTGTGGAGTTGGAAGTTGCGGAGATGTTGCAGCGAATGGTTCCGAACGCGGAGAGAGTTCGGTTCGCGAATACGGGAACGGAAGCGGTGATGGCGGCGATTCGGCTGGCGCGCGGCGTGACCGGGCGGCCGAAGATTCTGAAGTTCGAAGGACATTACCACGGATGGCACGACGACTTGCTGGTCAGTTCTAACGTGTTGCCGCCGAGTGCTCTCGGCTTACGCAGTGATCCGGTCAAAATTCCTGACAGTTCTGGTTTAAATCGTACGGCGCTGGACGACACGATTGTCGTTCCGTGGAATGATCTGCAAGCGTTGCGGCGTGCGATCGAAAATCATCTCGGACAGATCGCGGCGATCATTACCGAGGGCATCATGGCTAACATGGGCGTGATTCTCCCGGCGGAGGGATATTTGCAAGGCCTGCAGGAACTGGCGCGGGCCAATGGAATTCTTTTTATTCTCGATGAGACGGTGACGGGATTTCGTATTGCGCCGGGCGGATGCCAGGAATATTACAAGCTGTCGCCCGACCTGGTGACGTTCGGGAAGGCGCTCGGATGCGGGTTGCCGGTGGCGGCGCTGGTGGGCCGCGCCGAAATTATGGACGCGCTGCAATGGGGAGGCGTGCTGCACTATGGCACGCATAACGGATCGCGCATTGGCATGTTTGCGGCGCGGGCCAACCTGCGCGTGCTGGCTCGCGACAATAATGCTTCGTTTCGCCATACCTGGCGCATCGCCGAACAGCTGTGTGCCGGCTACAGAGAATTGTTTAAAAAGAAGGGACGATCTCTGGTGGTGCAGAGTGTTGGTCCAATGTTTCAGTTGATGTTCACCGAGCAGGCGGCGATCCGCGACTACCGCGAGTTCTGCCAGTTTGTGGACCGCCCGGCGTTTCAGAAGTTTGTGCTGTCGCTGTTTCCGTTTGGAGTATATACCTCGCCGTCGGCGACGCTGCACTCGATTGTGACCCTGGCGCACACCGATGAGGACGTAGAACTCACGTTAGAGGCGGCGGAAAAGGCGCTGAATTCCGAGGAAAAGAAGTCGCGATGAAAGAGTCACGAAAGATTGAAGAACGGGCGGGCAAGTTCTTATCTCTTGAGGGGCAAGTAGCGATGGTTACTGGGGCCGCGTCAGGGATTGGGCGCGGGATCGCAATTCGGTTGGCTGAGATGGGGGCCGTCGTCGCGGTGCTTGATATCGACGAGGTCAAGGGACGCGAGGCTGTAGCCGAAATCGGGGCTCAGGGAGGAGTGGCAAGTTTTCTGTCATGCGATGTTCGCCGCGCAGCGGAATGCCGGCGGGCCGTCGAGAGCGTCAATGAACGATCGGGCAAGATCGACATTTTGTGCAACTGCGCCGGGATCGCGATTCGCAAGGACATTGTCGAACTCAGCGAGGACGAATGGGATCTAGCGCTCGATGTAACGCTGAAGGGAATTTACCTCTTGTCGAGGGAAGTTGTGCCGCACATGATCCGCAGTGGCGGGGGTAGCATCGTAAACATTGGTTCAGGATGGTCGCTGAAGGGCGGCCCGCGGGCCGCATCGTATTGCGCGGCTAAAGGCGGAGTTGTGAATCTATCGCGCGCAATGGCCATTGACCACGGCAAGAATAATATTCGCGTGAATTGCGTTTGCCCGGGAGATGTGGATACTCCCATGTTGCGCAGCGAGTGTGCGCAGCTTGGCGAGGCCGAGCAGGCGTTTATGCGAGAGGCTGCGAATCGTCCGCTGGGGCGCGTTGGGACGGCGGAGGATGTGGCGAATGCAGTTTTGTTTTTGGTGAGTCCGATGGCGAGCTGGATTACGGGCGCGGCGTTCGTAGTGGATGGGGGCGGACTGGCATAGGAATTTAAATACCGCGGACTAAAGCCCGGTCTTTCGGAGAACTGTATGGCACGGCTGAACCGTGCCCTTCCACGAAGGCATTGGCGAACGATGCCATTGAAACCGTGCCCTCCCGTACGCTGAAGCCGCGGGGACGGCGGCGCTACGAAAAGCGGCGTTGGCGGGCGGACTCGTAGAGGATGATGCTGCCCGCGACGCCAGCGTTTAACGACTCGACCTGCGGGTTGTGCGGGATTGCGATTAGCTCATCGGCTTGTGCCAAGACGCCGCGCGCCAGGCCAGCGCCTTCGCTCCCAATAAAGATCGCCATCGGTCCGGTGAGGTTGGCCTGATCGAGCGACGTGCCTTTGTGCGATGAGGTTGCGATCAGGCGAACATTTTGTGCGCGCAGCTTGGCTGAAATTTCTTCCAGCCCTCCCGTTTTCTTCGCGGTGATAACTGGCAGGCGAAAGATTGATCCTGCCGAGGCACGAATCACTTTCGAATTGAACGGACTAAC
>DATBEI010000037.1:0-7437 GCA_036269595.1 Candidatus Sulfotelmatobacter sp. | reverse complement strand
AGCGCCGCATCCACATCGCCATCATTGCGCACGCGCTTGCCTGGCTTTGTCGCCGCGCTGCGCAGAGCTTGGCGCATCTGCTCACTCGATTCCGAAACTGCTGCGCCCCGATTCCACGTGATCTGCAAGGCGTCGCGGCCTCTCATCGCGGCCCAGGTAGAATCGGCGACTACTACGACTCCTCCGGCGGTGAATTTGTCGGCGCCGAAGGCTGGAATTTCAAAAACATCGAGCACTCCCGAAACTGCCTTCGCCTTGGCCGCATCGAAGTGCGCGGGCTTGCCGCCAAAGGTAGGACAACGAGCCACCACCGCATAAACCATTCCGGGCACGCGCACATCGATTCCAAATTGCGCTGTGCCATCGACCTTCGACGGTATGTCGACGCGCGGTGTCGCGTGGCCAATCAAGCTGAAATCCGCTTCGTCCTTGAGTTGCACCTTCGCGGGATCCGGCAGCGGCAATTTTCGCGCCGCCTCAACCAGTTCTCCATAACTCGCCTTGCGACCGGATTTCTCGTGCAGCACTACTCCCTTCTTCGCTTCACATTCGGACGCCGGAACGCTCCACTTCGCCGCCGCCGCAGTGATCATCAACACGCGAACGGTTGCGCCAGCACGTCGCAGCGGGATGAAACCTTCCCTCGTGCTGCCGCTGCCGCCCGTTCCCATGTGCGCATAAATATCGGGACGAGTTTCGGCCTGCTGGACGGTCACCGAGTTGAAATCGACGTCGGCCTCTTCCGCCAGCAGCATCGCGAGCCCGGTCTTGATTCCCTGCCCCATCTCCGACTTGGCGACGATCAGCGTGATATGCCCGTCGGGCTTCACGTGCACATACGCGTCAAATGGATTGGGAGCGGGCTTCTTGGCGCCCGCTTCGGATTCCTGCGCCTGCAGCAACGATCCCGAAAGGCGCACGCCAATCAATAAGGCCCCAGCTCCGGCAGCTGTTCCTGTCATCACGAATTGTCGGCGACTGATGTTCATGGGTCATGCTCCTTTCTGAGCGCTCGCTCGGTGAATCGCGCGGCGGATGCGCTGGTACATGCCGCACCGGCACAAATTTCCACCCATCGCCGCGTCGATCTGATCGTCGGTCGGCTTTGGCGTCTTCGCCAGCAGCGCCGACGCCGACATGATCTGTCCCGTCTGGCAGTATCCGCATTGCGGCACTTGCTCGGCGATCCACGCCAGTTGCACCGGGTGCGAGTTATTCGCCGACAACCCTTCGATGGTCGTTACTTTCTTCGCACCCACCGAAGAAACTGGAGTCTGACAGGCGCGCACCGCCTCGCCGTCGAGATGAACCGTGCAAGCTCCGCACAAGCCCATGCCGCAGCCATACTTTGTGCCCGTCATGTTGAGTTTGTCGCGCAGGACCCACAACAAAGGCGTGTCGGAAGCGACATCGACCTCATGTGGACTGTTGTTGATTACCAGATGAATCGCAGCCATGGCAGACTCCAGGAGCGGAGGTTGTTGCGTTAGACGAGGCTACGCCAACATGGTTGGCAAGCGCAAGGATGCACCGGTAAACATTTCGTAGAGACGTAGCTGGCTACGTCTATCTCGCCGCATGCAGCGCTTCATGAGCAAGAACGACGCCTTTGCTGGCAAAAGACGTTGCCAGCAACGTCTCTACGAACCGAGGTGCGATTAGTTGTCTGGCTTCTTCATCTCTTCGGCGGCTGCTTCGGCACCGGGCATCACATTCTTCAGAGGAGCTTTGCGCTGCTCTTCCAGTTCGGGGCGCGGCAGCGGTTTTCGCGGAAGCATTTGATCCCGCATCGCCGTGTTGTAGACGAAGATGGCTTCCACCACCGCGGCCTGCGCCAGATCATCGGGCTGCAGCCGCTCGTAAGTATCCATGTTGGAGTGGTGGGTGCGCGATCCATAATCGAGCATGTCCTGAATGAACTGGAATCCGGGCACGCCGACCGAGTCGAATGCCTCGTGATCGGTGCCGCCCGTATTTCTCATGGTCAGCGTGCTTACGCCCAGGTCCTGCAAGGGCGCAATCCACTGCTGGAAAATGGGACCAACTGCGGCATTTTCCTGCAAATAAATGCCGCGAATTTTTCCCGAGCCATTGTCGAGGTTGAAGTATCCCGAAATTTTCTGCTGCTCGGGTTTCAGTTGTACTGCGCCGGAAGGTTTCCGGAGGAAGTCGGGGAGTTTCATCTGATCCGGTTCAGTCGACAGCGGCACGAATCCAAAATGCTGCTTCACATACCCATAGGAGCCGAATTCGCCCTGTTCTTCGCCGGTCCACAAGCCGACGCGGATGGTGCGCCGCGGCTGTACATGCAACGCGGTCAGGATGCGCATGACTTCCATGGCCACCACGGTGCCGGCTCCGTTGTCTGTGGCGCCGGTCGCGGAAGCCCACGAGTCGAGATGGCCGCCCACCATCACCACTTCGTCTTTCAGTTTGGGGTCGGTACCGGCAATCTCCGCAATCGTATCGAAGCCGTGTTCGTGGTCGCCGGTGAATTCAGTTTCCACATCCATTTCGACCGTGACCGGCACGTTAGCTTTAAGCAGACGGTAGACGCGCCCATAATTTTCAATGGCCATTACCACGATCGGCAGTGGCTCGGCGTGCTCGCGCTGATAGGTGAACCAACCCATGCCGCTGCCGCCATCGTCAAAAATTGTTCCGCCTGATCCGCCATTGTTGCGGCCATCGCGGCTGGGAATCACGATTCCAGCGGCATGTTCGGCGGCAAAAAACTGCCCTGCTTTCTCACGGAATTCCAGCCGCTTAATAAAATCCTGGAAGGTTCGTTCGGGCTCTCCCACGTGCACAGGAAATTCGGCGGTCTGCTTCAGGTTGGCGTCATCCCTGCGCTCGAACAAAGGCTTGTCGACGGGCTTCACCTCGCGCATATCGCCGAAGAAAACTATTTTCCCTTGCAGCTTGCCTTTGTACTTTTCCAGATCCTTCTCGTCCTTGGCGGTCACCCAAAGCGCGCGTCCACTGATCGGTCCTTTGCTCGCGGGCGACCAGGGCAGCGCTTGTGCGATGAAGACCGCGGTATCGGGCGCCGACATTCGCACCCATGAATTAAGTTGCCGCCAACCCATTCCGAATTCGCCCCAGTCTTCGAGATGCGCATTGCTGCAGCCCATGGCGGCGAACTGGTCGCGCGTCCACTCATTGGCGCGCTTCAAATTCGGCGATCCCGTTAATCGCGGCCCAATTCCATCGTCCAGTGCGGAGGCAAACTCCATGACGTGGGAGTGCGCGAGGCCTTCATCCCGGATGCGCTGATACATGGTGTAGTCAAGATTCTCAGTTGCGGGCTGCGGCAGTTCGTAGGAAGGCTTGTTGGTCTCTTCAACTCTTGAGTCTTTGGACTTCTTGTCGGCCGCGGACGCGGTTACACTCAGGCACAACAAAACCGCCAACGCGGTGGTTAAAAATTTATGCGATGACATTTTTTTCTCCATGAACGGGCGAGGAATCGTCCTCTTTGGTAGAGCGCTGGCAATCAGTCGCCTGACGTATTGCGCGACATCCCGGAAATCGCAAACTGAGCTGCGCAGGGTATCCTACAACATTTAAAAGTTTCCACGGCAGGCGTCCTTGCGGTGTTAATCGCAACCTATCTCGATCTAACAAAACGGATTAACGCCGATGACAATTTTTGGGTTCATCTGGTTTAGCAATCCTGTTATTATAGTTGCAATTTGGCGCTGCTTTCTGTTTCGCAGTCTGCCCTTTCGCCATCTAGTATTTGTTGCTGACCGGCCTTAAGGTTTGACCATGGGGACGAACTCCTTCTCGTTGTCTGCGCGAATTCACGAAAGTATTTTTCTGCGCTACGTCTTCGCTACCGCCTCGGTTGTAACAGCCCTTCTTGTCAGCATAGACCTGCGTGGCTTAGCCGGAGAGTCAGTAGTTTTCGTGGTGCTCTTGCCGGCAATCGCTTTCTCTGCCTGGTACTGCGGTAGAGGGCCATCCATTCTGGCGATGGCTGTTGCTCTGGCTGGCGCAACGTACGGCCCCCTGAACACGCTGCACTCTTTTAGCGTCCCCACGGTTGCCCAAATTGTTTTGTTGCTGACTTTCTTATGTTCGTCGGTCATGGTCTTGGCTTTGGCGGAGGCCCGTCGCCGCCAGAATGAAAAGTTGCTCCGGGCACAGGGCGAACTCGAAAGTCGCGTGCAGGAGCGCACGGCGGACCTGGACGCAGCCAATCAGAATCTGCGTAACTTGTCGGCGCGACTGTTACAACTGCAGGATGACGAAAGACGCCGCATTGCGCGCGAACTGCACGACAGCGTGGGACAGATGTTGGCGGCTCTGAACATGAACCTGTCGACAGTGCGCGGCGACATTGAGCGCTTGACGAAAACCGCCAATGCTCTCGCCGACAGCGAAAACTTAGTCCACGAAATGACTTCCGAAGTGCGCACGATTTCTCACTTGCTGCATCCGCCATTGCTCGACGAGGCAGGGTTGTCTTCTGCCCTTCGCTGGTATGTGGATGGATTCGCGCTGCGCAGCAAGATCAGGGTTGACCTCGATCTTCCCGAGGATTTCGGGCGCCTGCCACGGGAGTCGGAGACGGCGATTTTCCGAGTCGTGCAGGAATGCCTGACCAACATTCATCGCCATTCTGGGAGTCCGATCGCCAAGATTCGCCTGCGTCAGCGCGACCATCAGGTGATGGTCGAGGTTGCGGATAAGGGCAAAGGTATCCCGCTGGAGAAGCAGCAAGAGATGGCCTCTTCGGGCACCCCGGGCGTGGGAATTCGGGGCATGCGCGAAAGAATTCGCCAGTTGGCAGGATCGCTCGACATCAGCTCCAACGTTAGCGGAACGGTTGTTGTAGTCCGGTTGCCGATCGGCGAAAGTGCATCTCTGGCCCCAACGGTCGAGGTCAACGATCCGTCCATTGCCGCGGCCTGAGGCGGAAATTTTAAACCGCTAGATAGCGGGTCAACAGTCCCGCTCGCCCACTCACGATTCACAGTCATAGGGCTCGGAACTCATCCATTCCGCTTTGACGGCCTGTTTTACGCCTGTTAAACTGCTAGTTTACCCAGCCTACCGTAGATAATCAGAAGGGAACCGTGCGCGCAGAAACCCGCCATCAACTGAAACAGGATGCCTTCAGCCGCGTCACCCTTGACGCCGCCGAGAAAACCGCCGATTGGACCGTTGCCCACCGCACTACTTTAATCGTATCCGTTATCGCCCTCGCCATTGTCGCCGCCGCCGTAATTGGCGGATGGTATTACCTGAGCGCGCAGGACGAAAAGGCGAGCTTCGATCTGTCGCAGGCGGTTCGCACTATGGACACGCAATTGCGTCCCGAGGGAACGCCCGCCCAGCCTGACGTTCCCAGCTTCACGTCGGCGAAAGAGCGCGCGCAATCCGCACAGAAGCAGTTTCAGGCGATCGTCGATAAATATCCTCACACCCGCACCGCCGACATGGCACACTATTTTCTTGGCGTGACCGCGGCAAGCTTGTCCGACAACGCCACCGCCGAACGCGAGTTCAAGCGGGTCGCATCAGCCGGCAACCGGGAAGTGGCGGCCGTCGCCAAATCTGCCCTCGCCTCGCTGTACGGCCAGACCAACCGCACCAAGGAAGCCGCAGCGCTTTATCAGGAATTGATCAACAAGCCTACCGCGTCGGTGAGCAAAGTGACCGCACAATTGCAGTTGGCTGAGCTCTACCAGAATTCCAACCAGCCGCTCGACGCCAAGCGCATCTACGAGCAAATCAAAAAAGAAAATCCGGGCGCCGAAGCGGGACAGCTCGCAACCCAGAAATTGGCTGAACTGAAGTAAGTCTGAAAGTGCCAGACCGAGCGTTCAGTGACTGCCCATTTCCTCTTTTTTCGCAGGTTGGATACCATGTTGTGCAGTCCCAGAATCTTGAACCTACATGGCAGACATCACGCTCCGCGTTAACGGCAGTGAAAAGAAAGTCAGCGTCGCTCCAGAAACTCCGCTGCTCTGGGTGCTTCGCGATACGCTCGAACTCACCGGAACCAAGTTCGGCTGCGGCGCGGGTTTGTGCGGCGCCTGCACGGTTCACGTCGATGGCAACCCGATTCGCTCGTGCTCGACTCCGGTTTCGCAGGCCTCGGGAAAAAACGTAACCACCATCGAAGGCCTGGGAGCCAACGGCCTGCACGTGCTGCAGCAGGCTTGGATCGCGGAAGAAGTTCCGCAATGCGGCTACTGCCAGACGGGGCAGATTATGTCGGCTGCGGCGCTGTTGGCGAAGACGCCGAATCCCACCGATGATCAGATTACCCAGGCAATGAACGGCAACCTCTGCCGCTGCGGAACCTATGAACGGATTCGCAAAGCGGTGCATCGTGCCGCTGGCAATGGAGGCGCGCGATGAGCCCGCTCTCCCGCCGTGAATTCGTGACTGCCGGAGTGGCGGCCGGCGCCGGTCTGGTTATCGGCTTTTATCTTCCTCACAAATCTTCTTCGCAGTCGGAGACTTTTTCGCCCAACGCGTATTTGCGCATCACGCCCGACAATAAAATCACGATCGTGGTGGCGCGGTCTGAGATGGGACAGGGCGTGCGCACCGCGCTGCCCATGATTCTCGCCGAAGAACTTGAAGCCGACTGGAAGCAGATTGCCATTGAGCAGGCAGGCGCCAGCACTCTGTTCGGCGATCAGACGACCGGCGGGAGCGCGAGCATCCGCACCACATGGGACCCCATGCGCAAAGCGGGAGCCGCCGCGCGCGAGATGCTGATCTCCGCCGCCGCTCTGACATGGAATGTTCCGCGATCCACCTGCTCTGCTGAAAACAGTCACATCAAGCACGCGGCCAGCAACCGGATTTTGAGTTACGGAGAACTCTCTAGCAAAGCGGCAACTCTGCCAATTCCAACCGATGTGACGCTGAAGCAGAGCAAGGACTACAAGATCGTCGGGCAACGACTGGCACGCGTGGATACGCCTGACAAAGTAAAAGGCGACGCGATCTTCGGCCTCGATTACCGCCTGCCGGGAATGAAGTTCGCGGTGCTTTCCCGGTGTCCTACGATTGCTGGAAAAGTGTCGGCGTTCGACGACAAGGAATCGAAGAAGATTTCCGGCGTGAGTTACGTCGGCAAAATTGGCGACTCGGCCGTCGCGGTAGTGGCCGACAGTGTTTGGGGCGCTATGGAAGGACGCCGCGTCCTGAACGTCACTTGGGACGATGGCCCGAATAAAGACTTGAACAGCGCGGCTGTCATGGCGTCTTTGAAACAAGCCGCCTCGAAAAAGGGTGTGAATCTGTACGCGGCTGGAGAACCCGCGAAGTCCGGCGGGAAGCATGTCTCGGCCGAGTACGAATTGCCTTTCATGGCGCACGCGCCCATGGAGCCGGGAAATTGCACGGCGCACTATCAGGGCGCTACCTGCGAGTTGTGGGCTCCCACGCAAGTTCCGCAGGACTGCCGGG
>DATBEI010000035.1:0-9564 GCA_036269595.1 Candidatus Sulfotelmatobacter sp. | reverse complement strand
TCCCGTCGCGACCAGCACGCCAGTAAGCGACACAATCAGCCAAAGCTCCCAATCACGCCTTTCCAATTGTGATAGTTGCTGCCCGACGCGTGCCAATACGCTCTCGTTTGCCTTATGCATGTGTATCTATGGACAACAAGTTTATCCTAGGACCGGTCCAGTCCCTTCGGTACGAAAGTAATTAGAGGGTTGCGAAGAAGAACTCCTGCCGACAACAGCTGTTCATTCTGGAGACCACATAAATCAGAAGACAACATTATACGGTCGTATCCGACTCTCTGACCTCATACCGCCCGTGGCCGAAGCATTCCTGAAAGACCAGATCACCATCGGCCACGCTTTGCTGATCGCCAAGCTCCCGGCTTCGCAACAGCAGGAGGGCATTCTCGGCTGCCTTTCGGGGCTTGTGGACAAGCGAGGGCAACAGCCAAGTCCTGATTCCAGTCCGCGAATTGGCCTTATGCGGTGCACCGCATAACGCCAGTAATGCGGAGTGCGTCCTTATGCAGAGTGCGGGCAGGGTAGCAGGGGATGAACTTCTTTAGGGTCAGCAGGATCGGCTGACTGACAGCCTCGCATAATCTGCAATAGTCTGAACCTGACTTGACTAACTGGCCGATTGAATTGCTCTCTCGACCTGTGTGACAACCAGCTAGCGAAAACTCAACTTCAGTATTGCCGACAAACCAGGAGTCAAGCCAACTTTGCGGGCGATTCTGATCTGACTTGCCAGCCTGTGTTCCTCTAGCTGCCGTTGTAGTCCAGTGCCAGATGCACCCAATAGTCGAGCTGGCGTTTCGTTCTCGCTACTTCAGCATCGATGTACACATACCCGCGACACGGCCGTCCTCTCATGACCACGGTGCGGCAGCCTTTGTGTTTGAGGGCAGCATCGTAAATCGCCGGATTAAGTCGACACATGATCCGCTCCTTGCCGACGCTGACGCACATCCTTCCCCGAACCATGAAGAGAAGGCCGCCGAACATCGGTCTTTCTTGCACGTGGCGCGTGTTTTGTAGCGCCGTTCGCACTCGGTTCGCCAAGGATTCATCGTATGCCACGGGATGCACCTCACTACTTGGGAAAGGGCGCACTGTCGAAATAGATGTCAAAGGAAAGGATCTTGCCATCCCGTACTCGAAATATCTCGGCTACATTGCTCTCGAACACGGGCGACCCGGGCCGTTGCAGTTGGTATCGAGTCAAGGCGCACGCTTTGTCCCCGTCAATCAGCAGATTTTTTACTTCGAACGAGAGAATCCCACCGTAGAAGCGTTTAGTGGATTCGAGGTATGCTCCTTTTCCCGTTACCTGTTTCACGGGGCTGGTGAAACTGGTGAAGACCATGTCTTCGGCTAAGAATGAATTCCAGCCCTTCTTTTGTTTGAGGCCGGCAAAGTAGCCTTCGATCACCGTTTTGGTTGCCATAGGAGTCTTCCTTGAAGCTGCAGATTTCTCTGTATCTTGGGTCACCATCTGCGCAGAATGCGGGTTTGTAGACAACTTGGGGGCGTCGTCGGTTTGTGTCGTAGGCCGTGCCGTTGACGGAACCAATATGGCTAGAACCATGCAACCCGCGCACACCAGCATGGTTGCAGGATTAAGGTTGAGGAATCGTCTTGTAAGAACGATTGGGCGTTTTGTTCTCATTTCGTTATCCTGCTGCTATGTCACACAACGGCGCGCTCCAGCAGTCTGAGCAACTCGGTCCAGCCTTGCTCATGGCGCCCCATGCGCGCACGATCTGTAAAGCGTTCGTGCGTAATCACAACCTCCGTCACGTTAGTGCCCGTCTCCCTGAAGTCCACAGTGACCAGCGTGTCGCTAACACCCCCCATCGGTTCTTCCCAGTCCCAAGTGAATACCAGGCGCACCGGTCGTTCGATCTCGCGGTAAACACCGACCGCCGCACGCACCTTGCCATCAGGAGCGGTCATGGCGAGCCGGTAGTGGCCACCGACGCGGAGGTCGATCGTCGCACCGGCGAATGCCCAGCCTTCTGCCTCCTGTCGCCACCAGTGCATTAGTCCCTGGGGGTCAGTCCACGCTCGAAATAACCTCTCAGCGTCGGCCCGAATCGTTCGCGACACGTGTACGGAGTTTGGCGCTACTCCCATGTTTGCTGACCCTCGATGTAACGCGCCAACTGGTCCAGTTGGCCCTCCCAGAACCTGCGGTAGCGTTCAACCCAGGCGGCGGCATCGCGAATCGCAGCAGCGTCAAGGCGGCAGCGACTGATCCGGCCTTCCCGCGTCCTGCGCACAAGCTTCGCTCGCTCTAATACACGCAGGTGCTTTGAGATCGCGGGTCTTGACACACGAAAGGGGCGCGCGAGTTCTCCGACGGTGGCATCGCCTTGCGCGAGGCGTCTCAGGATGCTGCGTCGGGTGGCATCGGCGAGGGCGCCGAACGTCCGGTCGAGAGTTCTATTAGTAACCATACGGTTACCAATATAGCCTGCTTCGCTTGTGCTGTCAACGCTGCCTAAAAACAAGGTCCAACATCTGTGACGCAGGCACGCCAATTCCTCTGGATCAAATGGCTTTTGGATCAACGTCATATTCCTCTCCGACAACAACCGGTTTTCCACTAGCGCGTCCTCGGAATAGCTCGACATCAAGATCACGCAAAGACCGGGATAGATCTCGGTGAGACGTTTCGCCAACTCGATCCCCCGAGTTGCGGCATGATCACGTCGGTGACCAGCACGTCAATCGATCCCGTGTAGTGCTTCGCGATTTCGAGCGCCTCGTTACCGTTCTGAGCCTCCAATACCTTATATCCTTGGGATTCCAGGAACTCGCGCAATACGGTCCGAATGGAAGACTGATCCTCCGCCAAGAGCAGCGTTTCCGAGCCAGTCGTTACCGCACTCGATACCCTGGGGGCTTTTCGTGGGCTTACCGGTTCCTCCACGATCGGAAGGTAAACTCGGAAAGTAGCCCTCACCAGGCACACTGTCTACATCGATCGTGCCGCCGCTCTGTTTCACAATGCCGTACACGGCAGATAGCCCTAGGCCTGTGCCCTTGCCAATTGGCTTGGTGGTGAAGAAGGGCTCGAAGAGATGAGCCTTGGTTTCGGCATCCATGCCACAACCGGTGTCTGTCATCTCCACCATCGCATACGGCGCTGAATGGCTCGTTGCCGATGCTTCCGAGGGCGGCCTGGATGCTTGCGCCGTCCTTATTTTCAGTACTCCTCCTGAGGGCATCGCGCCACAGGCGTTGACAGGCAAATTCATTATCACCTGCTCGTTCTTTCCAGGGGTCTACCTTGACAGGAAGTGGCCGTGAGCTCGACGTCATCACCAACTGGATCTGTTCTGCGGGAAGGGTGGACAGCATTTCCTTGAGTTCTCCAAGAATCTCGTTCAAATCCAACACCTGAAGCACCAGCACTTGCCTGCGACCAAGTTGACAGGGTCACACCATATCAGGTAAGGGTTGCCCATGATCCGCTCCGAGTCGGGGCAGGTGCTCACGTCCACGCTGCGTCTAGGAGTAGACTATTCAACAAGGAACTTACCGCTACCGATCCGGAATTCTGTGAGGGGTTTGAGATTCTTCGTGTAACCGCGGGTAACTGCGTATTCCTTCCCGCCTTCAACGCGGAGACCATACTTTCCCGTCGGGTACGGCTTGATCTCTATAACAAACGACGTATTCACGAGCACAGATCGATGGATCCGAATGAATCCATATGGCTTCAGCTTTTCTGCCACCACCGAGATTGACTCGCGCAGCAGATAGGAGTCCGATTCCCGCTGCAGCGACACATAATTGCCCTCAGCTTGAACCGCAACCACATCTCCAGGATTGATGAACAGAATCCTTCCTTTAGCCTTGATTGCGATCATCGGGCGACGCGGACAAGACAGCTTCTGCAACTGCGGCAAAGCTTCTATCAATTTTGCGGCTCGCTCGCCCTTTGCTCTCCGCGCGGCGCGGTCCAAGGCTTCGTTGATGCTTTCGTTCGAGAAAGGCTTTCGCACGTAGTCTACGGTGTGCCTCTCGAAGGCTGCGAGCGCGTGTTCAACGTGTGCCGTTGCAAACACGATAGACGGCAACGGAAGGTCTCGTTCCCGAAGCTGGACTACGAGTTGAGAGCCCGACAGGTCCAGATCGATGTCGAGAAGCAAAACATCGTAAGAGTCCGTGGCCAATTTCTTGAGAGCTTCACTCGCATCGTTGGCCGAATCGAAATGCTCCACGTCGCTTCTTGCCGACAGGATATTTGCCAGAGCCGTTTGGGCCAGGCGCTCATCATCCACGATCAGCACACGCATGGTTTCCACTCACCATCCATCTCTGTCCCATCAGGCGTCAACGTCCTGGCTGACCGCTCGGGACCTGAGCCTAAAGGATTTCGTCGGCCTTCTTCGGATACTTGTTCGGATAGTCATGAGTTGAATTCGGGTTAAGATCGGACGTCAGTGAGCATCCGTAGGTGCCGGCGTTCCGTCCGACCACTCGGACACCACAATAATGAGCTCGGTCACTCGCTCCGGAGCACCATTAAGGCGCGGAGCCACAATAATCGGGGAGTCAGGCGCGCCTGCGCCCCAATTCTTAGCGTCTTTCAGGGGAACGTAAAACATGAGGTGGGGAAGCCAGTGCCCGGCGCGGTCGTTAATGTGCCCTTGCTTCGACAGCATATAGATCATCGCGCCAGGCTCGACATCTGGCAGTTCGTTTTTCTCAACCGCGGCCTTCATACTCTCGTAGATTTCATCTTTTGATTGTCCATCCAATGCAAATTTTGTCCTCAGGAAATCGATCGGCATCACCGACCGAGCGGCGGGCGGGTTATAGCAGGCCGGGCCTCGATTCTTAGGGTTCCAAAACTCTGGATTCTTGAATCCGGCCGTCCATGTGCGCCCTACGAGGCAGACAAAGCCATTCGCGCCTTCAACCGCAGTTTCATAGCCATGCCTTCCGAGGACCATGACCGTGGCGTCCTTGGCAATGGATGGTGGAGCCGCGCTTCGTGCCAGAGCAATCTCAGCGTCACGGTCCATCATGTATTGGTCGAACGGCGCCATGCTCGGATACGGAGTCTTGGCGTCCTGCGCCAGCGCTTGCCACACAGTGATCAGCGCGACAATGAGCACTAGGCTTCCTAGTGTGATCGTCCTGACTATCTTTTGGTTCAAGGAGTTTCCCTTTCCTATATCCTATATAGATTTTTAATACACCTTCGAGAACTGCGAAGCTTGGGCCCCTTTGAAATTGATTTCCTGATTTCCACTCTCTGCTGGCTGGAGGGAAACCACTGTCGGGCTCTTTCTCATTGAGACATTCCTACATAACCGGTGCCGCCGTTCCATCCGACCATTTGCCAACCGCAATCACGAACTCGGTGATGGGCTCCGGACCGTCCCGAAACTGCGGATTCAGCGTGACCGGCGAGTCGGGCAGATCCGCACCCCAGGAGGATTTTTCTGTCAGTGGAAAATAGAACATCAGATGAGGTACGAAGTGCCCAAGGGCGTCATTAAGGTAGCCTGCCCGCGACATCATGTAACACATCGCGCCCGGCTCCGTTAGCGGTAGCCTTTTATTGTCGAATCCGGCCTTGATGCTGTCGATCATCTGAGCTTTCGACAGCCCGGCTAATACCATCTCCGTCCGCTTGATCGTGAGAGGCAGGATGGATCGCGCGGCCGCCGGATTGAAGCACATCGGAACACGCACCTTGGGGTTCCAGAACTCCGCGGAATTGAATGGGGACATCCATGATCGTTCCACTATACAAACAAAACCGTTCCTTCCTTCGATGGCGGTCTCATAGCCACGCCACCCGAGGACCAGGACCTTTGCGTCGCTGGATATAGCTGCCGGGGCAGCGCTTCGTGCCATGGCGATCTCGGCGTTGCGATCCGGCATCAGGTATTGCTCGATTGAAGCCATGCTCGGATACGCTGTCGAGCGATCCTCATTCCGATTGCGGCTGGTAAGCGTTAACTTCAGTCCCACAGCCACGCAGACGATAGCTAAGGCTCCAGCCCAGACCCAGCGGTTCGTCATCATTCTGTTTTCCAATCTCGGCGAGCTGACCTTTGCCGCTTCTCGCTTCCGGAGGCGCTCCCCAAGCGCCGCGTTGATCTCCGAAGGGATGCCTACTTCTGGTGACTCAACTTCCCAGGCCATTAGTTCTTGGGACACACGTCGGAAATCGGCAGCAAGGGTCTGGCACTCCGGACACAGTTCCAGGTGCGACAAGGCTTCGGTGGCTTGGTCTGGCGGCAGTTCGCCGTCGAGATAAGCCATGAGTTCTTCCTGTTCGATCGGATGTCTGTTTGTGCTCATTGCACGCCTCGCCTTCCTGGGTGCGGCTGCCCGGCTCTCGCTCTCAGTGCAGGATTGGTCTTTGTATCCGACTCTAGGTAACTCTTCAATGCGAGACGCGATCGAAAAAGCCTGGAACGGACCGTATTTACGGGAATTCGCAACAGCTCTGCAATGTCGGAGTAACTCAGCTGTTCGTATTCGCGAAGCATCAAGATTTCGCGCTCCGGCGCATCCAGCTTTTCCATGGCTTGCTGGACCCAGAGCACGCACTCGGGAGTTCCGTCAGTCTTAGGCTCCGGAGCCGACTGTCCTGATGTGCTACTCGTCAAGAGTTTGCGCCGTTCTGCAGCCAGCAGCTTCAACGCAATGCCGTACAGGTACGTTCGAACCAAGGCCCGCGGCTCATAACGAGAGGCTGCGCGGATCACCGCGAGGAAAGTTTCCTGGGCGAGATCCTCCGCTCGCTCGGGGTTATTCAGCCGGCGCGCGAAGAAGCCGTACAGTGGCTTGTGATAGCGGGCAAACAGCTCCTCGAAGGCTGCGCGTGATCCACCCTTGAATTCCAGCATCAAGGCTTCGTCGCTAGTCATATTCAGTGCGCCAGCTCAATCCGCGCAACCCTTCCGAGGCATTTTTCACATCGTTCATTCTTCTTTAATGTCACAAGAAAGCGAAAAGTTCCCGCTCCGTTCGATTCCTCTGAGTCTTGTGAATCTCATCAACATGATCTCCACCGTTTCGGGACCGGGGGCAAGGAAACTCAGACGCGGTCCTTTGTGACCTCCGGCCTCCCGAATTTCGGAGCGTTGCCCCGCGATCTCTACTGATATCCGTATGAATTGATCACTGAGCTTGTTCTATTTGGTTCCTGTAACTGGTAAATTCGTCACTTTCTATTACCGCAAACACATACCTAAGCAGTAGAACCTCGCGTATTTCCCTCCAAAGACGGCCTTCGGCTTGCATCATTGCACAGCAGCACTCTACGCGAATGCACCCGCGACTTTCGTCAGCCAGTGACAGGCTGGTCGCAGGAAACAGCGGGGGGCATTCTGCCGAAAAATGCAGGTCGTGCGCGGAGACTTTGTTCGGACGAAAAGGAGAAGATATGAGCGCAGTAAGACCGTTGCGAAATTTCTGCATACCGTGGGTTACGACGATTGTTCTGGCTTGCTTCAGCAATGCGGTTGCTCAAACGGGCTACAAAGTTACCGATTTGGGCACTCTGGGGAATGACAATATGAGTTGTGCCATGGCTCTCAATAATCAAGGCTGGACGGCGATCCAGGATGGGAACGCGCCACCGGGGCAGCAAGACACGATTGGGGCACTTCTAAACGGACGCGATGCGATAGACATCAACGGAGTCCAGATCGACCTCGGCACGCTCGGAGGGCAGAACAGTTTTATGAACTGGGGCGAGATCAACGATCGAGGGCAGATAGTGGGTTATTCCGAAACGGATGTCCCAGACCCGAATGGCGAAGACATTTGCGGCTTCGGCACACACCTTACCTGTCGCCCGTTTCTTTGGCAAGACTTCCAGATGAGCGCTCTGCCGACGCTCGGCGGAAATAACGGGCAGGCGAGCGCGATCAATAACCATGGACAAATCGCAGGATTTGCGGAGAACGATACCGTGGACTCCACATGCCCACCTGGCACAACTAATAATCGGATTCAGCTGCCGGTGTTGTGGGAAAACGGCAAAGCCCAAGCTCTTCCCACGGGTAGCGATCCAGACGGGGACGCACTTTGGATCAACGATCGAGACCAAGCCGTAGGTGACACGGGAACTTGCGGCGGTGCGACGAGTCACGCCGCATCGTGGAAAAATGGCACTCTCACCACGCTTCAAGACCTCGGAACTTTCGCTCTCGCCTTCAGCATTAACGACCAGGACCAAATTGTTGGGTTCGTCGGCAGCCCCGACGGCACAACCCAATATGGCGCGCTTTGGCAGAACGACACGCTTACAGCCCTCGGTATTCTGCCGGGAGATTTTGGCGGCATAGCTAGCGGCATCAACAACAAGGGCCAAGTCGTGGGAAGCAACTTCGATTCGAAGTTCAACTGGTCCCATGCTTTCATCTGGCAGAACAACGTCATGACCGACCTCAACACGCTGATTCCTGCAAGTTCCAACCTCTACGTAACCATGGCTAACAAGATCAACGATCGCGGACAAATCGCGGCCATGGCAATCGTACTCAGCGGTCCGGATGCGGGCAACATCCACTCCGTTCTGGCAACCCCTGTCTACGCAAGCATAGGCAGGTCGGTTGCAGATGTCGCACCTACACGTCCGAAATCCAATTCGCCCGTGAATGTTGGCAATCAGCTTTTGCCGAGATTCGTACTCGGACAAGTCGGCCGATAAACGGTATTTTCCACGTCTTCCGCACCATGCATTCCAGCCATATGCTGCGCGAGGCTCAAGGCCGGAGATTGTGCGGGACAACATGGGTCACGCGAATATCGACGTGACCCAGAATGTTTACGGCAAGAGCTGGTAGGAAGAGCGAGTCGATGCGGTCACCCAAGCTGTCGAAGCCGTAACGAATGCCGAGAAAGAAGAGAAAAAGAATCAGCCTGAATCTGTCAGCAACGAATCGGGCCCCCTTTGGCTGCCCCAGCAGGAGGCCAGAATTACAAGTTGTTGGTGACCGATCCGACACATAGGTGACAGGTGTACCGGACACGTAGGTTACACTTTTTCCCCTTTTGCGGGGGAAGTGGATGCCTTGGAAGCAGTGTTTCGGTCATGGATGAAAGACTGCAGTTTGTGGCGCGGCGGTTGGCCGTTAATTACAAAGTAATACGACAGCGTCGTGCCGCGCAGCGTCAAACAAGGACGGCATTTAGGACACAGTGTCGACTCCGACCGGAAACTACAACGTTACCTTTCTCGGCACAGGGCTTCAAAAAGCTTGTCCGCGGCCCTATCACTCTGAACGTAGACGTGATCACGGAAGATGCCGCCCTGCAAGTTGGCAGTGTGGCAGAAACGATAACTGTGACAGGTGCCAGACTCGGTTATCAGGAGTTCTCTCGTCGGCGTGATTCCGGCTTTGATCGTGTTTTCTTCAGAAAATCACTCCCTAAGTGAATATCCGGAGAGCGTTTGGCTGGAACAGCGCCTTCGTCCTGAGCCACACTATTTTCCATACCCCGGAATATCGAAAATAGCCAAGTTTGCTCTTTTCGCCTCGGCTCTGCGACCGGCATTCACAGAGGACAGGTTCCGCGCACTTCCATCGGGGGCAGCAG
>DATBEI010000023.1:0-34835 GCA_036269595.1 Candidatus Sulfotelmatobacter sp. | reverse complement strand
TCCTGCGATGCGATCTTGCCATGATGCAACTCGATGCGGCGGTCGGCCAGGCGCGCCACCACGGGATCGTGCGTGACCATCACAATGGTGCGTCCCTGCTGGTGAAACTCGCGCAGCAGGCGCAGCACGATTTCTTCGTTGACCGCGTCCAAATTTCCTGTGGGCTCGTCCGCCAGAATGATTCGGGGATCGTTGATCAGCGCGCGCGCAATGCACACCCGCTGCTGCTCGCCGCCCGACAGTTGTGAAGGCAGGTGATGCGCGCGATCGCCCAAGCCCACGCGGGCCAAGGCTTCGACCGCCTCTTTTTCGTCGGTCATGCTGTGAAAGTACTGCGCGAGCATGACGTTCTCCACGGAGGTAAGAAAAGGAATCAGGTGGAATTGCTGGAAGATGAATCCGATTTTTTCGGCGCGGACCCGGTTCAGGTCGGCTGCGGAAATTCCGGCGACATTTTCTCCGTCGAGCCAGATCTCGCCCGAGGATGGGCGGTCCAGGCAGCCAATCAGATTGACCAGCGTCGATTTGCCCGATCCCGAAGGCCCCATGATCGACAGCCATTCCCCCTGCGTGACGTGCAGGCAGATGTGGTCGAGAGCGTGAATGGAGCTGGCGTCCTTGCCCGAGCCGTTGCCCGATTCTTTGGCAGGGTAGAGTTTGGTGACGTCCTTGATCTGAATCATTTCACTCTCCCCTCAGGATAACGGCGGGCTGCACGCGGCGCAGCAAGGTCATGGGCAGGATCGCCGACAAAAGCGTTACCAGCATGCTACCAGCCAGCACTATCGGGAGCACGCTCAAACGAGGCATGACGGGAGCATGAAAGTTAACGCGGCCGATCCAGGCGGCGATGCCGATGCCGATCAGAAATCCGATCAGCGCGCCGGTTGCGCCGAGCACTGCGGCTTCGGCGGCGAAGAATCCGCTCAGCAAGCGGCCCGATGCCCCCAGAGCTTTCATGATGGCGAAGTCGCGCCGCCGGTCGAATACCCATCCCATCAATGTGGAGAGAACGCACAAGGCGGCGGTCAGGATGATCAGTGCTGCTGCGGCCAGCAGCGTAGCGCGTGTCTTGCCCAGCACGCGAGCTTCGCCTTCCATGATCTGGCGCACGGGGCGGACGTCCCCCGCAGGCAGGACCTGCGCCACCTGGCTCATGATGCTTGCCACTTCCTCGGGAGAGCCGCTGGCGGCGACTTCGATCGTCGAAGGCTGAACGCCGGTCCATGCGACGAAGTCTGTTAGCGAAATATAGATTCGGCTGTCTTCGGCGGCGCCGCTTTGTACCGTGCCGGCGGGAGTGACATGCAGAGTGTGTCCCTGGAAGCTGAGATCAAACGACTGATTCTTCGGTGCGACCTCAGGTAGAGCCCGTACGCCAATTAAAGCTTGCTGCGAGACCGAAGGCCAGTTGCTCACTGACCACCACTTATTCAGCTGCCTTACTCTTTCGAAATCCGTGCCGGCGACGACGATCGGCTGGCCGTCGGCGGTACGAGCAACCACCAATGCGAACGGCGCAGCAATGCCGCGGCCGGCGAGCGCACTATCCACAGCGGCGAGGGCGTTGGCAGGAAGGGAAGCGCCGTCTTTTCCGACGACAATAATATTTGCGCCGTAGTTGCGAAACTCACGCCGCAGCTTTGCTTGCACATCCACGTAAAGGTTCAACATGGCGGTTGCCACTGCGGCCGCCACAACCATGGCAAACAGGGCGGAAGCGGCGCGGCCGCGACGCAGGATCGCCGCCCGAACCAGCATGCGCAGAAACATGGAAGTGTGTGGGGCGCGAGCACGGCGGGCGGCCAGATCGCGCGCGGGGTGAGAGGTGCGCACATTTGACCCGGGCTCGTTCACAGTTCGCCTCGCAACGCAAATACGGGATCGAGCCTAACTGCTCGCCGGATGGCGGCAGCACTGCCCGCAAATGTCACCACGACCGCGATTGCCAGAATTACCGGCAGGAGCACGGGAGGAATCGAAATGTCGGAGTTAAAAATCGAGTGCCCTATCTGGTGCGCGAGCGCACCGCCGACTGCGAATCCCGCCAATCCGCCGAGCAACGCCAGCAGCGTCGCCTCAGCGAAGAAGATCGACGCGACTGCGAGCTTGCCCGCGCCCAGCGCTTTCATCAAGCCCACTTCCGCCCGCCGTTCGAAAATCGTGGTGGCCATGGCTGCCGATACGGCCAGGGCCGAGGCGAATAGTGCCGCCAGCGTGATCAGGAAAATTAGCCCTTCGATTCGGGTGAGAACCGCGCCCTCATTTTGCGCGACCTGGCGAATCTGGTCGGCGTGCGAATGCGGGATTGCCTCCGCTAGCTGAAATGCGATCGATTGCGGATATGGCGTGCAATACCAGCGATCGTAGATCGCGCCGGACAAGCTCTTGGGGTCGCGTTTCCCAAAGGCATCTTCCGGCTTGGTCAGCGCGCTGACATAGACTCGGCGAACCGCGCCGGGCCTGCCCAAGATTTCTTGTGCCAGCGCTAGCGGGGCTACGATCTGATCGTCTTCCGCGCCGCCCGTCGAAAGAATTCCGCTTACTTTGAGTTGGCGTCCTGCGACTAAGACTTCACCGCTCGCATTCTCGCCCAGGCGCGCGGCCAATCTTTCTCCGAGCAAAACATCTCGCGACGAATCGTCGGGCCACGCGCCGGAAACTTTCCACCAAGGGTGCGTACTGCGGACGCCAGTCCTGAATTCTTCCTTACCGTACGAAACTGACTTTGCGAAATAGGTTCCGAGCAGAGTAGCGTCGACCCGCTTGCCGTTTCGCTCAACTTCAATGTTCACCGGCAGCATGGGGGCGAAGCCGGTGATGTTGTTGTGCCAGAAAATCCCTTTAATCTTGGGCAGGTCCGCTTCGTTGAGGAAGGCTCCGTCGGTTGGGGGCTTGAGATTCACGCCACCGATTTCCAGATCGAGCGAATCTTCTTGCGGAGTGATAACCAGGTTCGCGCCAATGGTGCGCAGTTCGCGGTTAATCTTGTCGCCGATGTCGGTGGCGACAGCAATCATCGCCGTGGCGACGGTCACGCCCAGCGTAATGGCCGCGCCCGCCAGCAACTTGCGCCGCTTCTGGCGCCGGAACGATTCGTAGACCAACCGTACGAACATCGCTTACTGTTGCGCGAACTTGCGGCTACCGGCCGCAACGTCCGCCTCCTGGATGATCACCGCATCCGCCGTCTGCGTGGCTTTCAGCGGCACGGGATTGCATCCCCCGGCCGTTCCCACCGACTGCGGATTGATGGGCGCCGCGCAGTTCTTGCACACCACGCCGTTGGGACCTTTATAGAAACCGACCGAACCGCAAATTTCGCAGGCGTCAAATACCGTGGCCACTTTGCCGTCGGGCTTCTGATAGAGCCAGAAGCGGATCGCGGTGCCGTCTTCGGTGGCCTGGAAGCGGTGGAGATCACCATCTGACACTTGCGCCAGCGGAATACTCAGTTTCCCGTTGACGAAGGCGACCTGGGTTGCCGGGGAAAGGCCGCTGGTGCTCTTGGCATAGACGAATTCGGCGGTGATGAGTGCGATAAAGATAAAGGAAAATGTGAGCACGGAGATCATCCACATGCGTTCGCGGCGCGCGCTCCACGCGGCTTTGCGGCGCTCCGCAGGCGAGGCTGTGGCGAACAGCGGTTGGCGCCGTTTTGCCTCAAACAGGATCATTAACGCCGCCAGCGCGCAAATCGTGACAAAGAAAAACCAGTCATTGCTGACGATCGGCCCGATGATCGCCATTTCGCGCTTCGAGGAGGCAATGACGCCGCTTTCCGAGAGTTCGTGCAGGCCGGAGATGATCAACTGGGCCGCCACCAGGAACATGATGGCGGTGGTAATGCGGAAGAATTTTTGCAGGTTGATGCGCACGCTGCCCTTGACGAACATCACGCCAAAGGCAATCGCGGCCAGCACGCCCAGCAGCGTGCCCAGAAAACTCATCAGCTCAGTGGAGTTCAAAGACACGGCGGAGAGAATCAGCACGGTTTCGGCGCCCTCACGCAGCACCATCAGGAAGATAAAAATGAACAAGCCAAACCATGCGTCGTTGCCGGCGAGCAGGCCGACCTTGCCCTCAATCTCCCCTTTCATTTTGCGGCCCGTCTTCATCATGAAAATTACCATGGTGATGACGAAGAAGGCGGCGACCAGCATGACCCAGCCTTCGAAGACATCTTCGTTCAAGTGCGTCCGCGAAATGACAATGGCTACGCCGATGCTGCCAAGAAAGGCCGCGATCAAAGCGGCATAGACGGTCTTGCGGAGTTCCTGGCGCCCGATCTTAGTCAGGTACGCCAGGGTGATGCCGACGATGAGCGCCGCTTCAACCCCTTCGCGGAGGGTGACGATAAAAGCCTGAAGCATGAGAGGGACCTTAGATTTTGAAAATGAATTTCAATTTCAACTTCAAGGATATTCCCCCCGCGCCGGAGCCGTCAATCCGGCGCCTCACAATGGCACGTGATCAGGATCACACTGCGGGAATCTGCCCCTGAATGGGCGCTGAGTGCATGGAAGTGGTCGAAATTGTGGGCAGCCCGCTTCCAATTTGTCATTTTGAGCGAAGCGAAGGGCCTATGCAGCTGGCCGGAGAGTGCAGAGATCCTTCGCTTCGCTCAGGATGACAATATCGGTGACATTACGCAAACATTGGCGCCACCGGCACGGTGCTGTGTTCCCGGCCGATCACGACGATGCCGGATTCGGTCACATGCCATCCGCGGGCGCGATCGGCTTCGGGATCGTAGCCGACCGTGGAGTCGGCCGGAATGCGCACGTTCTTGTCCATAATGGCGCGGCGAACCTTGGCGTGGCGGCCAATGTCACAGTTGTCCATGATCACGCAACCGTCCACGAGTGCGCCGGTATGCACGCGGACGCCGCGCCCGAGCACGGACTTGCGAACGAGGCCGCCGGAAAGGATGCATCCGCCAGAAACGATGCTGTCGAGCGCCTCGCCGCGGCGATTCTCTTCGTCGAAAACAAACTTCGCGGGCGGATCGGGATAGCTGGTGCTTCGCACGGGCCACTCGCGGTTGTAGAGGTTCAGTGCGGGCTTGACCTGGTTGAGATCCATGTTGGCCTCGTAATAGGCCTCGATGGTGCCGACGTCGCGCCAGTAGGGAACCGAGTCGTCCGGTTCGCCCGGAATGCGGTTGGCCTCGAAATTATAGGCGTAAATTGGGGCCTTGCCGGCGAGTTGGGGAAGAATGTCCATGCCGAAATCGTGGTGACTACCGGACTGTTTGGCGTCCTCGGTGAGCAGGCCGAGAAGGGCGCGCGTGGAAAAAATGTAATTGCCCATGGAGGCATAGACGCGGGTGGGATCGCCGGGAATGGTGGGGGCGTCGGCCTTCTTTTCGTGGAAGGCGATGATGCGTCCGTCTTGGCTGGTCTCGATGACGCCAAATTCGCGAGCCTGCTCGCGCGGCACGGGGATGGCTGCAACCGTGGCCTCCGCCTTCTTTGCTCGGTGAAAGTCGATCATGCTGGCGACGTTCATGCGGTAGATGTGATCAGCGCCGAAGATTGCAACCATGTGCGGATCGGATTGCTCGATAAGATTCATGTTCTGAAAAATCGCATCGGCTGTTCCCTGATACCAGGATTCGTTGTGCGAACGCATTTGTGCCGGAACGTTGATGATGAAGTGACTTTTCAACAGTCCGCCAAATTGCCAGCCTTCGCTCAAATGCTGCAGCAATGACTGGCTGCGGAACTGGGTGAGAACGTAGATCGAGTGGATGCCGGAGTTGATGAAATTGCTGAGCACGAAATCGACGATGCGGTATTTGCCGCCGAAAGGGACCGCCGGCTTGGCGCGCTCGCGCGTGAGCGGAAACAGGCGGGTGCCTTTGCCTCCGGCCAGGACAATACCTAGGACGCGAAGGTGGAAGGGGCCCGGGGCGGGAACGGAAAATTCTCCATCGGGAGTTTTCGTGTCAGGCAAACAGTCCTCGCAGACCAGATTTTTCCTGCAAAATCTTATCAGAGTTCGCAACCATCATGGCTTTGGAGATCAATCGTTTCAATTGTCGAGCCGGGTCCGCAATAGCGCTTACAGTCTTTTCAGGAAGGCGTTCGCTTCGGCCATGTGCGGGAACAGCTTTTCCTCGGCCTGAAACTCTGCCGAATGGACGCACCGCCGGCTTCCACGCAGCCGTACCGGATGCTTCAGATGCAGCATCTCGTGATAGACGATGTATTCGAGCACGAAGCCGGGGACGGCCGGATGGTCGAAAATGCGGCTGATGACGATGGCGTTGTGCGCCGGATCGTAGTGGCCGAGGATGCGCCGGGTCTTGGTCTGGCTCCAACTCATCCGCGGGCGGGCCATCAGCCCATGAAAGAAGCGGGTATTCAAGTCTTCGAAGACAATATCCAAGTCAAAAAAATGGCCGCGAGCAGAACGCAAAAGTTTGCGCCCACGCATCTGGCGAACCAAGTGGGCCTTGCGCACGATGTCGTGGCTGGCAACGTACCTGCGGTAACGCGCGGCCTGACCGCGATCGATTGGGCGACGGTACATCTTGGCCAGGAGAATGTGGGCGATCGCCCGGAGAACGGCTTCCGGCGCGCCTTCCAAAAGATCCGAGAGCCGCACCAGCAGCTTACCCTGCCGCAAACGGATCGTATTGTTGACGTTGGCAAAGGCAAAGAACTCGATCTTCAGCTCGGGAATGGCTGAAGCGGGACACAGTTCTCTGTACGTTTCCTGGAAGATTTCGAGCAGCCCTTCGCGCACGGTGAGGCTAGGGTAGCATGGCTTCGAATTCCAGGGGCCGCTGTGGCGGCAATGCGGCGGGGCATGGTCGTCGCCTCGGCGAGGGCGAGGACGCCCTCGGGGGAGCCGACAACATGCCGGCGCTACTCTTGCAAAAGGCAAAACTTTATTCCGGTCTGCCGCCGTTTCTCGCGCTCGAATTTGAATTCAACTTTTTATGCTTCGCCGCGTCTTCCTGATCGGTCAGCAGCTTGCGATGATCTTCCGCGGACGAGTCGACGGTTTCCATCAGGTTGGTGAGAACGAACTCGTACTGATGCGCCTCGTGCGCGGGAATATCGGCTGCGTCTTTCAGGGCTCGGAGCTTGGCCTGGAATTCTGTGTCGGCTCCAATGATGACCTTGAGCGGCTTGCGAATGTCGTCTTTGCGATCAACATAGGTGTCGATATTGTCGTTGAGTTCGTCGTAGAGCAGTTGGAAGTCATCGAGGAGATCGTGAGTTTGCTGCGCGCGGTCGGTAATCTTAGGATTGCTCCGCATCTGCTCCAGTTTCACCAGCCGTGCCCGGGCAAACTGGACGTAGAGAGTAAGCCGCTGCCTGGGTTCCCAGCTGGCATCGCGAATCTGGTCAATCTCCGGCTGCGTCAGCGGCTCGCGATGGCGCTGCGCCTGCGCCAGCCAACTCACGCTCAAGAAGAAAGCGATGCAGAGACAGGATCGAAGGTGTATGGCAGTCATTTCGCTCCTTTCGGAAACATAGAGGCAAGCAGGTCGTCGCGGACCCGCTGCAACCGGTTGATGGCATCGCGCACCGGCACCTGATCCGGACCGCCGAGGGAATGCAGCAAGTCGTTGAGTTTGCGAGTCATGTTTCGCGTGGCGATCTCGGCTTGCTTCTGATACTTGTGCGATTGGATGGCATAATCGCGCGCCAACTCCGCGTAAGCCACTACGTCGGTCAAGGCGGCCTGACCTTTCTCGAACTCGGAAGCCGCATACAATTTATCGGCCTCGGTCAATTGCTTTTGCGCAATCGCCACGCAGAGGTGCGGACGGTCGCGAACATTCGTCGAGGCAAGCTTCGACTTCAACTGCTCGACGCTCAGTTCGTTGGGCGAGGCGCGAGCGACTGCGGCCGCAATCAGCATCGATAGCGTGAATGTGCCCCAAACTCGAAGTCGATATCGCATCCCCATAATCGCAAATCCACTGTGAACTATTTTTTGGGCTCGATGGCTATGAGCCGGTGCTTCGCCTGCCACTCCTGTTCAGGATACTTCCCGCTGGCGGTATTGAGGAAGAGGTGATAGTTGGCGGCCGCCCGCTTCAAGTCCTTGAGATGGTCGTAAGCCGAGGCCCGCAGGAAATAGGTGAAAGGATTCTCCGGTAGCAACTTCACCCGTGCGTCGAGCGCCTTGAGGGTCAGCGGATAATCGTGGTTCTCGCTGGCGGCAAAGGCGAGGTCGCCATAGGCCGCGCCCAAGTCGGGCTTGAGCTTGATTGCGGCAAGAAATTCCTTTTCCGCGTCAGCGAACTTCTTTTGTTCGAGCAACGCCTTGCCCAGGCTTTCATGAAGGCCCGCGTCGTTGGGATTGGTAGCCAATAAGTTGCGATAGGCTGCCTCGGCCTCGGCGTTTTTTTTTGCCAGCACATAAAGATCAGCAAGATCGCGTTGCAGGGAAGCATCTGCCGGAGCCGAATTCGTCCCCGCCTTTAGTTCGGCAATCGCTTCGTCGTATTTACCCTCGGCTGCCAGCACTCGACCCAGTTGAATGCGGGCTGAGGCTTGTTCGGGCTGCGCCGACACCAGCTTCCTTAGTTCTGCTTCCGCCTCGGGAAAGCGGCGACCGCGCATGTAGATGTTGGCCAGGCCGGTCAAAGCGTCGGCGTCGGAAGGATTGAACGCGAGAACGGTTTTATATTCCTGTTCCGCGTCGGCGAACTGGTTTTGATTTTCCAGAAGCAGTCCCGCGGCCAAGTGAGGCTCGGGATCCTTGGGCTGCAGTTCCGCAGCTTTGCGATAGGCGGCGAGGGCGCCCCCTGGCTTTGTGGTTTCCAACACGTGCGCGAGAGAGAGCCATGCCCGCGCCTGACCCTCCGCCACATGACTGGTGGGCTTGAGTTGAGTGGCGGCTCGCAAGTATTGTTCGGCCTCAGGCTGGCCTTTCCTGGCCAGTTGCAATCCCAGATTCAGGTTCGACTCGAAAACATCGGGCTTCGCCGCCACCGACTTGCGATAAGCAGCGATCGAGTCGTCCACTTTTCCCAGGGCATTTTCCGCGAAACCGAGATCGAACCAGGCTTCGTAGTTCGAAGGATCGGCGCTTACTACTTTGCCTAATAGCGGTTCGGCCGATGCGTAATCTTGTTTTTGAATGAACGCTTCCGCCTTGGTCAGTTCGGGCGGCGGTCCATCTTCTTCGGTAATTTTTGTGTGATGCGCGGAAGTCTTGCGATGCGTGCTGGAAGACGAGCCGCCAGATGTTGTTTGCGAGTTGGTTTGCGCGGAAGGCGAAAGGGAACTCGTAGTCTGCGCGCCCGCAGATGCGCCGGCAATCCACGCCAGCAGGGCGGCAACCGCCAGCTTACGAGCGGCCATTGGAACGCGATGCGCCATTGCCGTTGAGAACCCGCGCCAAATATTTTCCAGTGTATGAACCTGGAACCTTCGCGATCGCCTCTGGCGGGCCCGCTCCCACGATCTTACCGCCGCGGCTTCCGCCCTCCGGTCCCAGGTCGATGACCCAATCCGCAGTCTTGATGACTTCCAGATTGTGTTCAATGACGACAATCGAGCCGCCTGCATCGATGAGACGGCGGAAGGCTGCCAGAAGTTTGCTGACGTCGTCAAAATGCAGGCCCGTGGTCGGCTCGTCGAAAATATAGAGCAGGCGCCGCTTGAGTCGTCTTTCGCTCCCGGACCCGCTCCTGGCGGAATCGCGCGACGCGGGCTGCAGATGCGCTGCGAGCTTCATGCGCTGCGCCTCGCCGCCGGACAAAGTCGTCGCCGACTGCCCAAGTCTCAGGTATCCCAAGCCGACTTCTTCCAGCGAGCGCAGCTTTTCGGTAATCTTGGGCACCTCGGCAAAGAATTTCAGCGCTTCTTTTACCGTCAGGTTCAGCACTTCGTGAATATTTTTCCCGCGATAGCGTACTTCGAGGACAGTCGGCTTATAACGCGTGCCTTTGCACTCCTCGCAAATCAGTTCCACATCGGCCAGGAATTGCATTTCCACCGTAACCGTGCCGTCGCCTTGGCAAACTTCGCAGCGGCCTCCGGGAATGTTGAAGGAAAAATGCCCTGAGCTAAAGCCGCGCTTCTTGGACGCGGGCAGGGAAGCGAACAACTCGCGAATTGCGTCGAACGCCTTGATGTAAGTGACAGGATTCGAGCGCGGCGTACGTCCAATTGGTGACTGGTCGACGAGCACCGCTTCCTCGATGAATTGGTCGCCCTCGAGGCTCTCCCAACTGGCGGCGGGACCGCTCGCGCCATTGCCCGGCTGCTGCTTGGCCTGCGCCAGCGCGCGATAGAGCACTTGATGAAGCAGTGTCGACTTACCGGATCCTGAAACGCCTGTGATCGCGACCAATATGCCCAGCGGGATCGTGATCTCCACGCCCTTTAAATTGTTGGCGCGAACGCCGCGAATCCTGATCTGCTGCGGCCCGGGTTTGCGCCGCATCGCGGGCGGCTGGATTCGCAAATCTTCCGAAAGATATCGTCCCGTCAATGAAACTGGATTATGAACAATCTCGTTGTACGTTCCCTCGGCAACGAGTTTGCCGCCGTTTTCGCCCGCGCCCGGCCCCAAATCGAGAATGCGGTCGGCCGCGCGCATGATGTCGGGATCATGTTCCACCACCAGAATCGTGTTTCCCAGATCGCGCAGCCCGTGCAGAATCTTGATCAGCCGGTGCGTATCGCGCGGATGCAGCCCGATGGACGGCTCATCGAGCACGTAGAGCGTGCCCACGAGACGCGATCCCAGCGAAGTCGCGAGCTGAATACGCTGCGCCTCGCCGCCCGACAGCGTGGAAGACAGCCGGTTCAGTGTTAAATATTCCAGACCTACATCGTTCAGGAAACGCAGGCGCTCGCGAATTTCCTGCAGCAACTTGTCGGCAATTTCGGCTTGCTGCGGACTCAGTTCGACGTGCTCAAAAAATCGCAGGGCATCTTCGACGGTGAGTCCGCAAATCTCGCAGATATTCCGGTCATTAATTTTGACCTGGCGCGCTTCCAATCGCAGCCGCGATCCGCTGCAGTCCGGACACAGCGAATAGCCGCGATAGCGGCTAAGGAACACGCGGACGTGCAGCTTGTATTTCTTGCGCTCCAAGTGCTCGAAAAATCCGCGAACGCCAAGAAACTTTCCTTGGCCCTTGAGTACGAGACTTCGGTGTTCGTCCTCAAGATCGGCCCAAGGCACATCAAGCGGGATGCCAGCCTGCTTGGCGTAGCGCTTCAAGTCGGTGAACAGCGGCCGATATTTGGGCTTGGTCCACGGTTCGATAGCGCCTTCGGCGAGAGTCTTGATCTTGTCGGGAATAACCAGGTCGAGATCGAAATCGATGGTGTTGCCGAAGCCCTGGCAGCGCGGGCATGCTCCGTAAGGGTTGTTGAAGGAAAAGAGCCGCGGCTCCGGCTCTTCATAGCGCAAGTGGCATTCCTTGCATTCGAAGCGCTGCGCAAAACGCAGTGTTTGAGTAGAGCGAACGCTCTCGCCGGCTTCTGCGGGAATTTCGAAGATCACTTCGCCCGATTCTCTGTAGGCCGTCTCGATCGCGTCGACGATACGAGCCCGCGCCTCGGCCGATACCACCAGACGATCCACCAGCACAAACACCGGCTCGGCAAAGTTGAGATCGAGCAATGATTCCGGTGTGGAGAACTCATAAATCTCGCCGTTCTGGTAGAGCCGATTAAACCCCGCCTTACGTAGATCAAACAGTCGGGTCTTCAGCGATTCAGTCAGTTCCGAGGGTACCCCACCCTGCTCGCGCTTCTGGCGCGAGAGCCTGCCCTGAGCCTGTCGCAAGCGTGAGGACTTTGACTTAGCTCTCCTCGCTCCCTCCGCGGCAGCTTCCGGCACGCCCGTACCCGGTCGCTGCAACGGGAATAATACTTGCAGGCGCGTCTCCGGACCGAGCGCGAGGATGGCATCCGCGACTTCGTCGACCGTATCTTTCTTCACCTCGCGGCCACAGTTCGCGCAATAGGTTCTTCCCACACGTGCAAAAAGCAGCCGCAGATAATCGTAGATCTCGGTCGCGGTGGCTACTGTCGATCGCGGATTGCGCGTAGTATTTTTTTGTCGAATCGCTACGGCGGGCGCAATTCCATCGATGGAGTCCGCATCCGGCTTCTCGATCCGTTCCAGGAATTGCCGGGCATAGGCCGACAAAGACTCCACGTAGCGGCGCTGCCCCTCGGCGTAAATCGTGTCAAACGCCAGCGAGGATTTGCCTGAGCCAGAGACCCCGGTCACGACCGTCAACGTGTTGTGGGCAACTTGAAAATCAATATTCTTGAGGTTGTGGACGCGAGCGCCGCGTACGACAATGCTTTCTGTCTGGGTCAAGTCAGGATGCGTGGATTGAGAAGACATCGGATAAAGGGCCCCGGCAGGCACTCTGACTCCGAGCGCAAGCGCAAGGAGCCTTCCGCGAGGCCTACCGAATCTTTCTATTATTACCGGTTGGATGCCCAAATATCAACGCGGCCTCGTGCGAAGAGCACGCGGCTGAAATTTAAATTCTGATCTCTCTGCCTTTTGAGGTTGGAATGGAAAGAATCCAAGTTAGACTTCCGATTCAATGAAAAACGCCAGCCACCAAGGAAGAGTGTGAGTATCCCTGGGGTCACACAATGGTTCGAGCGGAAGCCCGCGCTGGTAAGTGCCTTCCTGGCGTTGGCGACGTTGTTCTTGTACAGTCCAGTGCGGCATCATGACTTTCTGGCGTTCGACGATGCTCCGTATGTCACCGGGAACGTTCACGTCAACTCGGGTTTGACAGCGAAGAATGCGGAATGGGCTTTCACGGCTTTCTATGAGGCCAATTGGCATCCTCTTACCTGGCTGTCGCACATGGCCGACTGTCAACTTTTCGGACTTCAGCCAGGCCCTCCTCACCTGATCAATGTTGCGCTTCATGCAGCGAACGTCGTGCTCTTGTTCTGGCTCTTGTTACGGGCGACCGGCGCGATGTGGCGAAGTTTTCTGGTCGCGGCATTCTTCGCGGTCCATCCCCTAAACGTGGAAACGGTTGCGTGGGTGGCGCAACGGAAAAGTCTGTTGTGCAGTTTTTTCTGTCTCATCACGATTGCCCTGTATGGCTGGTACACTTGTGGCCCCGACTGGAAGAAGTATTTAACGGTGGTTGCCACATTTGCGCTGGCCCTCATGTCGAAGCCGATGGCGGTGAGTCTTCCCATTGTTTTGCTCCTCATCGACTATTGGCCGTTACAGCGGTACCAGGATCTTCCATTTCGCAATCGGTGGCTCCGGCTGTCGGTGGAGAAGTTGCCGCTAGCTTTAATGAGCGTGGGGAGTTCAGCAATAACGATAGCTGCGCAGCGTGCAGGCGGAGCCGTAGCCGACTCCTCGGGATTGCCTCTCTCCGTGCGTTTTGGAAACGCGGTCATCTCCTACGCAGCGTACGTTCAGAAAACGATTCTGCCTGCCAACTTGGCTGTGTTTTACCCACATCCGCAGCAGTCCTTGGTATGGACGGACGTATTGGCAGCCGGATTCATCCTGGTCACGATCACGGCCGCGGCGTTTTATTTTCGTCGTTATCGTTATCTTGCCATGGGCTGGTTCTTGTTTGTTGTGACCTTGATTCCTGTGATTGGAATCATTCAGGTGGGGCGGCAAGCCATGGCCGACCGCTATGCTTATGTTTCTTGCATCGGACTTTTCATCGTTGTCGCTTGGGGCTTGAACGATATTGTTTCCGCGATGCATTTACCCCGACTTGTACCTGCGATCGCATCGCTCTGTGTGATCCTGGCGTTGGCGATGGCGACTGCTCGCTACCTCCAATATTGGCAGAACGGCGTAAAGTTGTTGAGCCGGGCCGCGACCATCGCAGGCCAGCCGGATCCCGGGATCGAAGAGTTTCTTGCCGACGAACTGGCTTCGGTGGGGCGAGTGAATGAGGCCTATCAACACTATGGCAGAACGTGCGTTTTGCTGCCGAACTACGCGACTTGCCATTACAACCTGGCGGAAATTCTTTTTAGCCGCAATCAACTCCGTGAGGCATTGCAGCAGTATCAAATTGCGGGAACGCTAGCCAGCAGTAAAGATATGGCGGTTTCGTCTTTGGTCAATTCCGGCGAGATATTGTTGGATTTGGGAGATTACGAAGCAGCGCGAGTCAGGCTCGATGCCGCATTGCAGATCGATCCCAACAACAATAAAGCCTTGCAACTACGCCAACGAGGCCCCGGCGAAACTCACTGAGATGGGAGATGAATTGTGTGAGAAGCTATGCCTAGCCTGCCGTGTTGTCGTTTTCCCGGTCGCGACGCTTTCCGTAGCGAACGGCGAAAGCGAATCCGAAAAGCATGATGCCCACCGGCGGCGCCAGCATCACAAAGATGGCTTTGTTCAAGGCGCGCTGCGCGTCTTTGGGCGTGGCCTTAGCATTGGCATAACACATGGCGCATCCCTGGGACCATGCGGGAGCGGTCCAGAGCGCCATTAGCAACAGCAGAAGAGCTAGACGAAATTTCGCATTTATTCTCATTTGTTGCCAAACGCGATCAGTGCACTCCGAGTCGTAGAATCCGTCCTGCGTCGGGGAAGAAGAAGAAATACATGATAATGAAGCAGCCAACCACGGCGGTCACCAGCATCCAGCGCATGAGTGCGGTCTCGAACTTCAGATGCATGAAGTAGCCGATAATCAGCGCCGACTTAATGATCGACAAAACCAGCAGCGCCTCCAGCATCCGCACTGGTTCGAAGATCTGTTTGTAGCCGAGCACGACCTCGATCGCGGTGAGTACCAGCAACGCTCCCCATACCCAGAAATACTGGCCTTTGCTATCGTCGTGCTTCGCGACATCGTGCATGGTGAAGGTCCTCGCTGTGATACTGATTGATTTCTTTGGTTGCCCTTCTTTAGCTGATCCTTGTCGACATCAGGTAGACCAATGGGAAAATGAACATCCATACCAAATCGACGAAGTGCCAGTACAAGCCCGACACTTCGACGTCGTGCGCGTCGTAGTCTTTCGGCTTCAAAAACAGAATCACAGCGGCCACCAGAAGCGCCAGGCCCAGCGCATGAATTCCGTAGTGAAAAACGTTGTCGGAGGGAATCAGAAAATATCCTACGATCCAGCACGCCGCCAGGATCGGCAGAAACCATTTACGAAACGCGACCACGCCTAGATAAATCACGCCAATGGTGACGTGCAGCATGTGCATCGCGGTAAGGCCGAAGAAGGTGGCCGGAAATTGCGGAACATTCTTCGAGACATCCGCCAGTTCGCCGGCTGCGGCGCTTGCCGGTTTTGGAAAGCCCGGTATGGTCAGGCCTTCGCCGATCAGTTTGGTCCACTCCATTCCGTGGAGCACAATGAATGCCGTGCCGAAGATCATGGTCGCAAGAAGCCAAATTCGCGTCCATGCGCGATCGCCGCGCTGTGCCGCAAAAACACCCATCACCATGGTCAACGAACTGGACAGCAGGCATGCCGTCATGATGGTCGCATTGGCGATGCTGGCTGCGTGGAAGGGCGTGGGCCAGGCGGTGTAGATTCGGTTGTAGCTGAAAGCGAAAAGTAGCGCTCCGAAAGTCAGCGAGTCGGAGGCGAGAAACAGCCACATCCCCACTTTCTTCGAATACGCTCCGAACAGCGGTGCCTCATAAGCTCCGGGCAGCTCCTGTTCCAGGGCTCCATGCTCCAGCGTGGCATTAGCCATTCCTAGTTTTCCCCTTTCCAACCCAGTGGTCAGTGGCTAGTGTGCAGCAAATCGGCGATGGGATCGACCACTAGCCAGCGTCGCTACTTTGCAAATGACAACAACGCAAACACGTAAATCCACAACAACCCCATGAAGTGCCAGTACCATGCTGTTATGTCGACCGCGATGCGCCGCGCCTCGATTGGACGGTGCAGCAGGGAAGAACTCGCTGCCCATAGCAAGGCGATCATGCCGCCGCAAAGATGAACAGCGTGCGCAATGGTCAACAGAAATACGAACGAGCTGTTGGGATTGGTATTCACGAAGAATCCGCGCGCGTGCAGCTCGCCCCATGCCAGCCATTGCCCCAAAAGAAATCCGAAGCCAAGTAGAACGGTAATGCCCAGCCAGGGAAACGATCTTTCGTTGCCGAGCGAAATGCCGGGGATGGATTTCACAGGAGCGAGTGCCGCCTGGAGAGCGGCCTGACGCCGCGCCAGTTCCATGCTCACACTGCTGAGCAGCAGCACCGCGGTATTAATCGCGAGCAGCAGCCACGGCAAATCCACGCGGCCCCAATCGTGCACATAAGTATTGGACGCGCCATCGAACGTAGGCAGACCCTGGCGCACGAGATATGCGCTGGTCAGCGAAACGAAAACCATGCACACGGTGGCAATGGTACAAATCAGGCCCAGCCGGGCCCGGCGAAGTCTGGCTCCGTAATTTGGAGCGTCGCCGCCGCCACGACCGTCATCGCCGCCGCCTGAGGGAGGCAGGGGCGGTTTGTGACCGTGGCCAAGGTGATCAATCGGAGTTGGAGTATAAGTCGCCATACCTGAATCTGATTCCGTACCCGCCCTGCTCGTTGCCGATTTTCTCAGAGTTCTCCGCGTTGTTTCTCAGTGCACTCTGCGGTTCACGCTCTTGACTTAGCCATGCCCGACAAAATGCTTCAGTGCGCCGTAGTGGTCGCCGGATCGGTTTGCATCACGTAATCCTTCGCTGCTCCCGGCACTCCATACTCATACGGCCCGTGGTGGACGACTGGAGTAACTCCGCCGAAATTGTCGTGCGGAGGAGGGGTTGACGTGGTCCACTCCAGGGTGGTCGATTCCCATGGATTATCGCTGGCCTTCGGCCCCTTAAACATGCTCCAGAACAGATTGATCACGAAAATAAACTGCGCCGCAATGGTGACAAACGCCGCATACGTCATGAATGTCTGCAGTGGAAGCAGCTTGGTCTGGTACGCGACTTCGGTGAACTGCGAGTAGCGCCGAGTCTGCCCCGCCATTCCCAGATAATGCATGGGCATGAAAATGGCATACGTTCCCGCCAGCGTGATAAAGAAATGGACTTTGCCCCATGTCTCATTCATCATCCGGCCAAACATCTTGGGGAACCAGTAGTACGTTGCGGCGAAGATTCCGAAGATGGCAGCGACGCCCATGATCAGGTGAAAATGTCCGACCACAAAATAGGTGTCGTGCAATTGGATGTCGAGGACCGGTTGCGCCAGGAACGGCCCGCTCAATCCACCCGACACAAACAGCGATACAAAGCCGATGGCGTACAACATGGGCGTATGGAAACGTATGTGGCCTTTGTACATCGTTCCCAGCCAGTTAAAAGTTTTGATGGCTGAGGGCACGCCAATGCACATGGTCAAAATGGAAAATGCGAACGCCGAGTAGGGGCTCATCCCGCTCATGAACATGTGGTGGCCCCAAACCATGAATCCGAAAAAGCCGATCGACAGCATGGCGTAGACCATCGCCCGGTAGCCGAAAATCGGCTTCCGCGAAAACGTCGAAAGCACCTGCGAGGTCACGCCCATGCCCGGCAGAATCGCGATGTAAACCTCGGGATGTCCGAAGAACCAGAAGAGATGTTGCCATAGAAGCGGCGAGCCGCCCTTGTGGCCCATGACTACGCCATTCACCACCACCAGCGGCACGTAAAAGCTGGTGCCCAGGTTGCGATCCATGAGCAACAGAATTCCCGCCGAGAGCAGAACGCCGAACGCGAGCAGTCCAAGAATCGCGGTGATGAACCAGGACCATACGGTCAACGGCATCCGCATGAGCGTCATGCCCTTGGCTCGCAGATCGAGTGTAGTGGTAATGAAGTTCAACGCCCCCATCAACGACGCGACGCAAAAAATCGCAATGCTCGTGATCCACAAATCAGCGCCCAGTTGTTCGCCGGGCCCCGCTGATGGCAGCGCGCTCAGCGGGGTGTAGCCCGTCCATCCATGGAGCGGCGCTCCACCGGTCACGAAGAAGGCGCAGATAATTACCACGAATCCGACGAACGTCGTCCAGAACGAAAGCATGTTCAGGACGGGAAACGCCATGTCGGGCGCGCCAATCTGAATGGGCAGAAAATAATTTCCGAACCCGCCTTGCGGCGCCGTCGTAAGCACGAAAAACACCATGATGGTGCCGTGCATGGTCAGCAGGCTGAGATAGGTTTCGGGTTGGATTGTTCCGATGAGTGGTATATGGGCCGTCGGCCAGATCAAGTGAATGCGCATCAGCAGCGACAGGAACATTCCTACAAAAACCGCCGTGAGCGCCAGGAAAAAATACTGAATACCGATGACCTTGTGATCCAGGCTGAAAACGTATTTCCGAATGAAACCCTGAGGAGCGTGCGAATGAATCGAAGCCGGGGTCGCCATTTTATTGTTTCTCCGCCTCCCGTGCGGCCAGCCACTTGTCGTAGTCCTCCTGGCTGACTACGTGGACCATGCCGTGCATCTTGTAGTGCCCGAGCCCGCAAAGTTCGGCGCAGGCAATTTCATATTCGCCGATAGCGGTTGGCTTAAAGTGCATGTGAATGTTCAAACCAGGGACCGCATCCTGCTTGAAGCGCAGCGACGGCACAAAAAAGCTATGAATCACGTCCACCGCGCGGAGGCTGACATCAATCTCGCGGTTGACCGGCAAATACATCGTTCCGGTGACAATGTCGTCCTTCGCGGCGGCATCGGAAGTGTTCAATCCCACGGCGGCCTCGCCGCCCGCCGACGGATCCATCAACTTCTCGCTGGTCGCGCCGTATTTGCCGTCCGGCCCCGGATAGCGAAAATACCAGGCAAACTGCATCCCCGTGACTTCCACCTGGACGGCCCCCGCCTCGGCTGCGTCCCAACGCTGGCTCGCCCACACGCTGCTGCCCATCAGATTCAGACCGATGAATAAAATCGCGGTGAGCACCGTCCAGACAATTTCGAGTGTCGTGTTTCCATGGGAATACGCAACCGGAGGAGAAGATGGAGTCTCACGATATCTCCAGACGATGTATCCCAGCCCCAGTTGCGCAGTCAGGAACACGATGCCCATGATTACGAAGGTGAGAGCGAATTGATGGTCAATCCAGCCTGCTGCCGCGGATGCGCCCACGGGCAGCCACCAGGTCTTGGCGACGAAGAAATACGTGCTGACCAATGTGATCAGCCAGATCAAAACCAGTAACGCGAGGCCCATTCCCCAGTACCCCCGGGCAAGAAGGATTTCCCGACGGCCGATGTTGCGCCCCACAGCGCAAGCATCAGTCGGCGGCGAGTGTACCACAGCTTCGCGTGAAAAAGTCAGTGGGTTATTAAGAACAGGCTGGCCACGGATTAGAACGGATTTCCACGCATAAAAAAATTAGACAGAAACAATGCCGCGGGGAAACGAGTCATTGCAGGCGACGGCTTGGGGACGCTGTGCGGGTCGCTGACGCGTGGAAGGGCACGGCTTCAGCGGTGCCGACGGATCGCTATATAAGTTGGCTTTAGGCCCTGAGGTCCGCTGTTGATTTTTTCAACAAAGAACGCGATCCGCCGTCTCTGATCTGTGCAAATGCGTGAGATCCGTGGCGCGGGGTTTTATTTATCCGACCACTCCGGCACGCGTCCCGGCGTCCAAGGCGCGCCCGCCGCCTCCATGTCCTTCTCGAGTTTGCTGAGATCGACCTCGACCAGCGTATGCAGCTTCGCCAGTTGTTCCGCAAATTCTACCGCCGCGATGTTGTAAGAATCGACATGCGACTGCGTGGGTTTCGCCAAAGAGAACCGCTCACCCTCCATCACCGACTTCACGCGCTCACTGATCGACGAAGGAATATTCTCGCTTCGCTTCGCCATCACGACATCGCCACGCAAAGCCCGCCGAATCTCGCGATTGCGTTGCTCAATCGCATCGGCCACGACGCTCAGTTGCTTCTCGGCAGTCGGCGTCTGCTGCAGCGCTTCGCGAATGGACTTCAACCGCGATTCGACATCTTCCGAGACATGCTCTGCCCCCGATACCGCCCGGTAAAGCCGCGTTACCTTGCGCAAGAACTCCTCCTGAGCCGTGCGGTCCGCGGCATTCATGTCCGCCGCGCCTTCGGTCACAACTTTGAAGGATCGCGGTGCGGCCAACTCTGTTACTGCGCCGCCGACTTTTTCGAACATCCGCACCGAATAATTTCCCGGCAGCACCAGCGGGCCTTGATCGGCCGCGTCCGGAAAATCTTCTTCCTCGTTCCCGGTAGGTTTCACGAGTTGCGCCGCGGGATAGCGCAAATCCCAAGCCACGCGTTGAAACCCGGCTTCCGCGCTTCCGTTCACCCGCCGGATCGCCGCCCCGCTCTCGTCATAGACCACAAAATAAACTTCCGGCTTCGGCTCCTCCGCCTCAGCTCTCAATTCGTCGTTCGTCGGGTAGGGAGGCGTCTGATTTTTCTTGGCCGCATCTTTCTCTGCCTCCTGCCGCTTTTCTTTTTTTGTCTTCAGCTTCTCCTTCATGTACGCGGTGAACACCGCACCGTACGGAGGATTTTCGGCGGTGTAAAACGCATCTCCCTGGAATCCTTTTTTCGGCTCGCCCAGCGGATGGCGCTCTACATACAGCAGCGCATTCTTCACGGGATAGACTGCGGCAGCTTGCTCGGTTGATTCCGGCTTCATCTGCCGCAGCGGCGTGACGTCGTCGAGCACATAAAATCCGCGTCCGAAAGTGGCGATAACCAGATCGCCTTCGCGCGATTGAATAACCATGTCGCGCACTGCGATCGTCGGCAGCCCGCCCTTTAGCCGCACCCAGTGCTGGCCGCCGTCGATGGAAAAGAATGCGCCGTATTCGGTGCCCGCAAAAAGCAGATTCGGGCTCACCGTATCTTCGGCAAAGGCCAGCACCGGCCCGTTCTCCGGCAGATCGCCGGCAATCGACGTCCAGGTTTTTCCCGCGTCAGTCGACGTCAGCAAATATGGCTTGAAGTCTTCGTTCTTATGATTGTCAAACGCCGCATAAACCGTGTTCGCATCGTGATTCGAAGCCGCTACGCGGCTCACGTAAGTCATCTCCGGAACGCCGGTGAACTTTTCAAGTTTGTTCCAAGTGGTTCCGCCGTCGCTCGTCACTTGAATCAGCCCATCGTCGGTGCCGACATAAATCATCCCTTCCTTTTTGGGAGATTCGGCCAAAGCCACAATATTTCCGTAAAAGGAAGTCGACTGATTTTTCGCTACCGCGTCAGGGCCCCACACCTTGCCCATCACCGGCAATTTGTTGCGATCGATCTGGCGCGTCAGATCGCCGCTGATTACCTTCCAGGTGTCGCCGCGATCGTCGCTGCGAAATAATTTATTCGCCGCAAAATAAAGCCGCGTGTGCGAGTGCGGACTCACGATGATCGGCGAATCCCAATTCCAGCGCAACGGCGGCTCGCCCTTGCCTTCCAATGGCTGCAACACCAGCTCCTGCCCGGTCGCCTTGTCGTACCGCACCAGCACGCCGTATTGCGACTCGGCATAAACCGTGTTCGAATCCACGGGATCGACCTGCGAGCGAAAGCCATCGCCGCCTGTGGTTACGTACCAATCGGAATTCATGATTCCGTTGACGTCGCGAGTGCGCGCCGGGCCGCACCACGAGAAGTTGTCCTGCGTACCGCCGCACACGTTGTAAAACGGCGTCGCATTGTCGACGGCCACGTCATAGAACTGCACGGTCGGCAGATTCGCTTTGAACTGCCAGCTTTTGGCATCGTCATAGGTCTCGTACAGCCCGCCATCCGAACCAAGCAGCCAGTGTTTCGTATCGTCGGGATCGATCCAGAGCGCATGGTTGTCGCCGTGATGATTGGTTTCGCCAACATTGTGCAGAGTCTTGCCCCCATCGAGCGACTCGCGCAGATTTACATTCATCACGAAAATGCGATCTACATTTTTCGGATCCGCCACCACGTGCGCGTAGTACATGGCACCCTGATCGAAGTCGTTGCGCCGCTCCCAGGTTGCGCCTTTATCGTTCGAGCGAAAAATGCCGCCCTTGCCCTCGCCGGCCTCGATGGTGGCATAGACCACATTCGGATCCGCCGCGGAAACCGCCAGTCCGATGCGCCCCATATCAACGCTGGGCAATCCCGCAGTCAATTTCTTCCACGTCGCGCCCGCATCCGTCGATTTGTAGATCGCGCTCTCGGGCCCGCCATCGATCAACGTGAAAACATGCCGGCGCCGCTGGTAGGCTGCAGCGTACAAAATGTCGGGATTGGCCGGATCGATCGCGACATCCACTACGCCGCTGTTCTCGCTGATCGTTAGCGACGCCTTCCAATTTTTTCCACCGTCTACGCTCTTGTAGAGTCCGCGATCGCCGCCCGGCCCCCAGAGCGGCCCTGCTGCCGCTACATAGATCACTTTGGAGTCCCGCGGATCGACCACGACCCGCCCAATGTGCTCCGATTTTTTCAGCCCGAGATTCTGCCAGCTCTTGCCGCCATCTTCGGACCGGTAAACGCCGTCGCCGTAGCTGACGCTGCGTTGGGAATTGCTCTCGCCCGATCCCACCCAGACGACCGACGAATCGTTCGGATCGAGCGTGACCCAGCCAATCGAATACGACCCCTCGCCGTCGAACAACGGAGTCCAAGTCGTTCCGTTATTGATGGTCTTCCAAACTCCGCCTGAGGCCACACCCACGTAGTACTCATTTTTATTTTTCGGATTCACTGCAATCGACATCACGCGCCCCGAAGCCACAGCCGGCCCAATCAGGCGAAATTTCAACCCTGAAAACGTGTCGGCGGTCATCCCGCCCTTTTTCTCTTCTTTCTTAGGCTCTTCTTTCTGCTCCGGCTTCTTCTGATCTTTCTTGACTGGTTTGGCTGCCGGCAGATTCTTCTTGTCGGCGTCTTTGTCCTGCAGTGTCTGTGCGTGCAAGTGCAATGGGTGGAAAGCGGCCAAAAGAAGAAGGAAAATGGCGAACGATTTCATGAAACGCTCCAATCCAACTTGAATGTCATCCTGAGGCGGGCGCATTTCCCCGACGAAGGATCTCTGCAATCTGTCGCGAGACCGCAGCGTAGAACCCAAGCGCCGCGGCCCCATGCATCCTTAATCAATCTGCCCCAAATCCAAAACCGATATGTATACAGGATTCCGATCCGATAGAGAAGCCCAAGCTTTTCTCCGCGTTGTCCGCGGAATTTTTCGGCGTACTCATCGGTGAACCGCTTTCCCAGCAAGTCGCAGGTTAAAATCTCCCCATGCCCCGCAAGCCGCAAGTCCACGGCCACGATACACGCTACATGCAAATGCAGAAAAACAATTGCTTCGTCTGCGGGATGAATAATCCCGACGGCATGAGGCTGAAGTTTGAGCTCGACGAAGAGCGCCAGACTTTTGTCTGCAAATTCCGCCTGAGCAAGCGCTACACCGGGCCGCCTGGCCACTGCCACGGAGGAATCATCGCCAGCATTCTCGACGACGCCATGGGCAAGGTGAACAAGTTGCACCACGTCGTCGCGCTAACCAAGGAGATGACCGTCGAATATCTTAAGCCCGTGCCTTTACGCCAAGCGCTGCACGTAGAGGGCAGGGAAGTCAGCGTCAACGGGCGCGTCCACGTCAATGCCGCCGAAATCCTCAACGAAAGGAATGAGGTCCTGGCCCGGAGCAAGGGCACGTTCATAGCCATCGATCCAGAAAAAATGTTCGCGAAATTCGTGGAAAGATAGCTGTTAGCTCTCAGCTCTCGGTAAAACCAATGCGGGTCCCCCATCCTTCTTTCGCGGTGTTGGCGAAAGAGGTTGGGAGTTTTGTCTCCAGCGTCCAATCGTCGATAATTTGTCCGGCTCACCGGGGAAAAAATATGCCGCCACGTCCCGCGCCTTCCGCCGATCCCCGCGAAGTTCTGGTCGAAATCTATGCCATTAACGACGCGATGAACCAACTTCTACTCGCCCATCTCAATCCCCGCGCCTGGCGCGCTCTCCCGCCCGGCCAGCCGCGTAACGGCCGCACCATCGCCGCCATCTTCGCCCATCTGCACAATGCTCGACTGGTATGGCTCAAACATTCCGCTCCGCATTTGAAACGTCCCGCACCGCTCAACCCTGACCGATGCACTCTGAAGCAGGCCGTCGCTGCCCATAAGAGGAGCGGTGCACAGTGCCTCCGGATGCTGACCGACGGATTGTCGACCTCGCCCAACCGCCGCGTGACTAAGTTTTCGCGCGGAGCTTGGACGCAGCTGTGGCCTGCCGGAGCGACCATGTTTGGGTACATGTTCGCGCATGAAGCACATCATCGCGGCCAGATCATCATGCTCGCCCATCAGTTGGGATATCGCCTGCCCGTTCCCGCCGCCTACGGCATCTGGCACTGGAATAAGTTGTGGAAACAATGCAGCCCGACCACCCTCCCCCGCTGACGCGGTCAATCCAGGCGGAACGTCCTTAGCAAATTAACTTTCTGTGGTTTGTCGCACGCGACTGTCCGTTTGAGAAACATCGCGAAGAAGGACGCGGATGCGATGAAGGGCGGAAGCGCTTGACGCTCTGCTCGATTCTCTCGTGCCAAATCGCGCGAGTTCGCCCGCACGCATAGAATGAACTTGCGACATTCACCTTGTCTCCGGCCAGGAGGCGATTGGATTTGCGTCCGTTCGAATTTCGCACGCTTGACTTTCTTCCTGTAAGCTGTCAATCCTATTAGCTTTTACCCGCGTCGCAATCCCACGGCTGCAGCGTGGTTTTCGGCCGGCGGGAATTTGTTGGGCGACAGGGGCATGGCTTGAAAGTTCGGGTGTTTTATCACGACAAGTGTTTCGACGGAGCTTCTTCGGCGGCGCTGTTTTCGCGTTTTTATCGCGAGCGCATTCGCGGCGATGTCGATTTCGAATTCACCGGACTGGTGCATCGCGCCGGGGCGCTGTTCGACGAAAAGCAATTTGACGGCGAAGAGAACGCCATCGTCGATTTCAAATATTCCAGTTCGCCCAAAATCACGTGGTGGTTCGACCATCACGAGAGCGCGTTTCTTTCGCCCGCCGACGCGGAGCATTTCGAGCAGGACCAGAGCAATCGCAAATTCTACGATCCGGATTTCAAGTCCTGCACCAGCTTCATTGCCATGATCGCGCAGCAGCGGTTTGGGTTCGATCCTTCTCCGGTAGCGGACCTGGTGCATTGGACCGACATCATCGACGGCGCGCTTTATCCCGACGCCAAGACTGCGGTGGAGATGAAGGCGCCAGCCATGAAACTGACGATGGTGATCGAATCGGCGCCCGATCACGGTTTTGTTCCCAACCTGATTCCGCTGTTGGCGACAAAATCTTTGGCGGAAATTCTGGAAGAACCATTTGTTGCGCCGCTGCTTCCGCCGCTGCTCAAGCGTCACGAATTGTCAATCGGGATTCTCGAACAGCGTACCGAGTGCAAAGATGGCACGATTTTCTTCGACGTCAGCGATCACGATCTCGAAGGCTACAACAAATTTGTTCCGTACTATCTGCACCCCGAATCGGTTTACAGCGTGGGGCTGAGCAAGAGCAGTTTTCGGGTGAAGGTTTCGGTGGGATCGAATCCGTGGGCGCCGCAAGAGCCCGAGGTGAACCTGGCGAGGATTTGCGAGCGCTACGGAGGCGGCGGGCATGCGCGTGTCGGTGCGATTTCGTTCAATGTGAATCAACACGCCGAGGCAATTAAAGCGTCGCAGGAGATCGTTGCGGAGTTGCGCGACGCCATCCGAAAGAAAAAGTCCTAGCCCGCACGCAGCAGCGTCGGGTTGAAAGATTTACCTAAAACTTCAGCTACGGAAGCGGAGTTCCACTGGCCACGCAGGTTGCAGGATTGCCGTCGCTCGACGAGCGGATCACTCCCGACTGATCGGCACAGAACGCCTTTCGCCCATAAGTGTTTGCGTTGGGCGCGGCGGTGAGCTGAAAGCTGGAAGCCGGCGGTCCCCCGCACCCCGATAGGTTAAACACAAACCCATAGCGCTTCCCGCTTGCCAGGCCGCTGTTGATAAGCATGGCCTGATGCTCGTTGGGCTGGCCGCCTCCGAAACCGTCCAGACTGGAGAGCGAGCAGCTGTAGCCGACCGCGGGGTAGGTGCTGAAGTAAGTTACTTCGGCGGTAAGAATTGTTCGCATCGCCGCCACCACGGCCGCGTCGCTGCCCGCAGCCTGCGTCGTAACTTCGACATGCCCGGCCGTCGCAGCCCCGGTGGGCGCGGTCATTTTCTCGGTCATTGCTTTCAGAAAATCGGGATCGGCAAGCGGCAAATGCACGGTGACGGAGATTTTATTCAGCGTCCAGAGGTGCGCCTCCTGCTTCATCAATACCGTCATCTGCGGCATGAACGGCGTTCGCTGGGATTGTCCATTCTTGTAAACCTGGAACGACAAATCGAGCGAATCCTGATCGCCGTTGAGGGCGTCATTCTCGACGATGATTTCGAACTTCTGATCGATCTTTGGATTCTCCACACTCAAGAGCAAGGAGCCGGTCTCGAACGTTTTAATATTCTGGCCCTGCGTCTGAAGTTGGGTCGCCATCGCCGAATACTGTTGGAGTGTCCCAAGTTGTCCCGCCTTTTCCAGCGCTGCGCGAGTGGCGGAGGGCAGATGCTTGACGAAGGTCCCGGAGGTCTTGCTGAAAAACATTTCTATCAAGGCCTGCCGCGCAGTTTGCGGAGCGGCCGCGGTGTCTTGAGCAAAAGCTGCGGCGGCCAGGCAAATAGCAACTGACAGAGAAGCAAGGATTTTTCGCATATTCATTCCCGGGTTTGATCGTGGCACGATTCTGGCGCGCGCTCCAGTTACGCTGGTAAGGCGCACCGGAATGGGGCATGGGCAGGGAAGTCCTGTATGTGCGATTTTTTAGGACCGTGGTACTCTGCCTTCAGTTATCCTTCATGCCCGTCGCGACCCAGCCTGTTGCACACCACCGCCAGCGACGAGTCCTTCAAGCGGTTGCGACATTCGAATTCTTTAAAGGCATATTTGTGCTGGTGATGGGTTTTTGTGCGCTCGCCTTGGTGCACAAGGATGTTTGGCTCTATGCCGAGAGCTTGCTGGCGCTGCTGCATGTCAGCACGGACCGCCATTCTGCCCAACTGTTTCTCGACTTTGCCGATAACGTCACCGATGCGCGGCTTTGGGCGGCGGCCCGCATTGCCTTTGCCTACACTCTTCTCCGCTTCACCGAAGCGTACGGCTTGTGGAGGTGCCGCACTTGGGCGGAGTGGGTGGCGCTGGTTTCGGGGGCACTGCTGGTGCCGCTTGAGATCCGCGAGCTTTTACGCGGAGTGACCGTGCTGCGATCGGCGGTTTTTCTTGGGAATCTGGCCGTAATTCTTTTCATGCTCTATGTGATCCGCACCAATCGACGCGAGAGGCGAATGGCTGCGGCGCACGCTGCCGAAGCCCACAACCCCTGAGACTAGCGGGTTCTGCCAATGCTACGGGGCTTGCCGCGTTATACTTTCAATATGTCTGGGGTTCCGCAGCAAGCTTTCCAAAAAGATTCGCAGAAGACGTTTTACCTGGAGACCTTCGGGTGTCAGATGAACGTGCACGACTCCGAGAAAGTCGTGGGCACGCTGCTGCAGGAAGGCTACCGGCAGGTGGAGACGGTCGAGCAGGCTGATTTGATTCTGTACAACACCTGTTCCATTCGCGACAAGGCGGAGCAAAAAGTTTTCAACCGGCTCGCCGATTACAAGAAATACAAAAAGCAAGGCAAGATGTTCGGCGTGCTCGGCTGCGTCGCGCAACAGGAAGGGGAAAAAATTTTCGAGCGCGCGCCCTGGGTGTCGCTGGTGTGCGGTTCGGCGTCGTACCGTAATCTCCCGGGCATGCTGCAGCAGTTGGAGAATGCAACCAATGCAGCAGGGAAGTCGGAAGTGCGCAAGCCGGCAATCGAAAGCCTGGTTCGCATCACCGGCCTTGACGACCGCGAGACCGACGCCTGCTTCGAGACCGAGTTCACTGCACGCACCAACCCGCATCGCGGATACGTCACTATCATCGAAGGCTGCGACAAGTTCTGCGCTTACTGCGTGGTTCCCTACACGCGCGGCAAAGAGCGCAGCCGGACTTCAGAGTCGGTGCTGGCCGAGGCGCGCCAGATGGCCGATCTCGGCTACACCGAGATTCAGTTGCTCGGGCAGAACGTAAATTCGTACAAAGATTCGACCAGCGATCTCACGAAGAAAAAATCGTTCGCTGAGCTACTGGCGGCAGTGGGAGAAGTTCCCGGCATTCGGCGCGTGCGATTCACAACATCGCATCCGCGCGATTTCGGGCGCGACATCGTCGACGCGATTGACGCCGTGCCAACGCTTTGCGACCACGTCCACCTGCCCGTGCAGAGCGGATCGACGCGCGTTCTCGACGCCATGCAGCGTCTTTACACGCGCGAGCAATACCTGGAGCGCATTGCCTGGATGAAGGCGGCGAAGCGCGAAATCAGCATCACGACCGATGTGATTGTAGGATTCCCCGGCGAGAGCGAAGAGGATTTCGCGCAGACTCTGAGTCTGCTGGACGAGGTCGGGTACGACGCCGTCTTTGCGTTCAAGTATTCGCCGCGGCCGAACACGCCCTCGCTGAGGATGGAAGATGCTATCCCTGACCAGGAAAGAGCGCGGAGGTTAGAGGCGCTCATGGCGCGTCAGCGTGAGATCCAAACCATCCGATACAAGAAGTACATCGGATCGAAATGTGAAGTAATGGTTGAAGGCAAGAACGAAGCGCGTGCCCAGTGGATTGGCCGAACGTCGCACAATAAGACGCTGAACTTTACAGCGCGGCCAGACGCGATTCCCAAGGTGGGAAGCTACGCGCCGGTGGTCGTTACGGGCAGTTTTCCCAACAGCCTTCTCGGCGAAATGGTGGTATAAGAGGCAAATATCAGGAGCTCGCCATGGAAGTAGAAATGACAATCCGCGGCCTTTTAATGGATCCGGTTTCCAATATGCCGATCGTGGTGTTGAAGGACGTTGGGGGCGACACGGTGCTGCCGATCTGGGTGGGAGTCTACGAAGCGAATGCGATTGCGCTGGAGATGGAGAAGGTCAGCACGCCGCGTCCCATGACCCACGATCTGATCAAGAACGTCCTGACCGGCCTCGAAACACAGGTGCACAAGGTGGTGGTAACGGAGCTCCGCGAGGACACATTTTATGCAGTGATCTGGCTGGAGCGTGGCGGCGAGGTGATCAGCATCGATTCGCGACCGTCGGATGCGCTGGCCCTGGCGCTGCGCGTAGATTGTCCCATTTTCGTCGAGGACGTGGTGCTCAAGACTTCGAAGCTCGCGTCGAACGCCTCAGACCGGGTGACCAGCGAAGAGTTGCGCAAATACCTCGAAGGGCTGAACGACGACGATATGGGAAGGTACAAGATGTGAGAGTCAGTGGTCAGGGCCCAGTCGCTAAGTGCCCAGTCGAAATGGTTATAGATCGTCCATGAGTTAACCTAAAGACAGCCAGTTCTGCTCGCCTCCTCGTCGTTTTACATAATACCTGTTATCGGACATTGCATAAGGTCCGCAACTTCACTGAGATTCCGCCTCAACCTGCGACGATCGTGTATTTGAGCAGGCACCACAGGGCGCGGACGCCGTCTTGCCAGCCAATCTTTTTCCCTTCTTCGTAGGTTCGCCCCCAATAGCTGATGCCGACTTCGTAGACGCGGAGGCGCCGCTTGGCAATTTTCACCGTGATCTCCGGTTCGAATCCGAACCGGTCTTCCTCGATCGGGATCGACTGCAGCACTTCGCGGCGGAAAGCTTTGTAGCAGGTTTCCATGTCGGTCATGTTCATGTTGGTGAGGGCGTTGGAAATCAGCGTCAGCAAGGAATTGCCCACGGAATGCCAGAAATAGAGGACGCGGTGCGGACCGGAGCCCAGAAAGCGCGATCCGTACACGACGTCGGCTTTTCCTTCGATCAGAGGCACGAGCAAAGCGGGATAGTCGGAGGGATCGTATTCGAGGTCGGCGTCCTGAATGATGACGAAGTCCCCGGTTGCCTCTTGGATGCCGCGACGGAGAGCCGCGCCCTTGCCCATATTCCTCGGCTGCACCAGGACACGAACTTGGGAGTACTTCGACGGGAACTCGGACAGAATGTCGGGGGAACCGTCGTTGGATCCGTCATCGACGCAAATTAATTCGATGTCGAGTGGAACCGCCAATACGCGTTCCACCACTTGCTTCAGAGTGGCCTGCTCGTTATAGACGGGCATGACTACGGAGAGTTTCATCGTTCGCGTATCGACACACTAAAGGGCTGAGTGGGAGCCGTCAAGGAAGATGCTTTGCTCCCCGCGCGACGTCGGGAATCACAGACGGACCGGAGCGTCTGCTCCGCACAGCACGATTTTGGGATGGAATAGCGTGCCTGCTATGCGGGTGGCGATGGCGATCAAGTCCCGCTGTCCACTGAAGACTTTGACCTGGCGGGCTCGGGAGAGTTCAGGAAGGTTCACCGTGCGTCCGCTGCGGATGCGGGCAACTGTGGGCTCGTCGGCGGTGACCGAGGGAAACCGTGGCAGCAGCTTGCGCGTGTGGATGAACAGGTCGTCGAGGACCTGCGAACCATTCTTGCTGGCGTTGGCAGCGCTGGCGACTTCTTCCAGCGTGTGTGCGTCTTCCAAATTGAATTCCGCCACCGAGGTTCGCCGCAGAGACTCCAGATGGGCGCCACAAGCCAGTTCCCTGCCCATTTCGTGCGCCACGGAACGCATGTAGGTTCCAGAGGCAACGCGGGCGCGAAAACGAACGCGATCGACCTCCACGCCAAGGATGACGAACTCCTTGATCTCAACTTGCACGGGTTTCAGCACAACGTCCTTCTGCCGGCGCGCCAGCTTGTAGGCTGGAACGCCATGAATTTTCTTCGCGGAAAACGGTGGCGGGATCTGTTCGAGGACTCCGCGAAAACGGCCTGCGACAGCTTCTACTTGTTCCGCCTGCAGCGTTACGGTTTGTGGAGTGGTAGTGGGTTCGCCCTCAGCGTCGTAGGTGTTGGTGGCGAAGCCGAATCTCACCGTGCCTTCGTAAGTCTTCTCCGACGCCGTGTAGAACTGGGCCAAGCGCGTGAGCGAGCCTGTAACGAGCGGCAGAACGCCAGTTGCCATAGGATCAAGCGTTCCGAGATGCCCGACGGAGCGTTCCTGTAGAATGCGGCGGGCGCGGTTGACCACGTCGTGCGAGGTCAATCCGGGTGGTTTGTCGATGATGAGGACGCCGTTCATGTCTAGGATTTGGTAATTTGATAGTTGTGCAGTCGCGCTCGAGTTCCAGCAGTCTCGTCTACTAACGTATCAAATCTCTTATGTTTCCAATCAAAGACGACCAACCGCGATACAGCACGCCCTTCGTCAACGGGTTTTTGATTGCGCTCAACATTCTTGTGTATTTGTTTCAATCGTCTCTGGATCCTCGCAGCTACGAGTTGTTTGCCCGCGAGTTTGGAGTGGTGCCGAACCATTTGTCCGCGTTTCTGGCGGGCTCGACGAAGTATCCTCTGGCGGCGGTCATCATTCCTTACTTCACCTCGATGTTCCTGCACGCGGGATGGATGCACGTGCTGGGTAACATGTGGTATCTCTTCATTTTCGGCGACAACATTGAAGATTACCTGGGGCACTTCACCTACCTTGTGTTCTATGTGCTCTGCGGGCTGTTTGCCATGGCGACGCAAGTGGCCGTCTATCCGCACTCGAATCTTCCCACGGTAGGCGCCAGCGGCGCGATTGCTGGAATCCTTGGGGCATATTTCATTGTGTACCCGCGGGCTCGCGTGTTGACCTGGTTTTTTGTTTTTGTGATGTATCTTCCGGCGTGGGTTGTGCTGGGAGAATTTTTCGTGCTGAACTTCTTTTCCGGAGCCACGACTCTATCGATGGCGCACGCCGGGGATGTGGGCGGAGTCGCCGTCTGGGCTCACGTTGGCGGTTTCGCGGCGGGCCTGGTGATGGTCAAACTCTTCCCCGAACGCGCGCGAAGAACTCCCTACGCCTATCGCTAAAGAATTGGGTAGCTCCCCGTCCTTGTCTCTCCGTTTTCGGAGAGACAGGTCGGAGATTTCGCTTGTGAGGATTGCTATTTATTTCTTCGGCCGCGACTCCGGTGGCACTAATCCGGCCAGGCGGTAGTAGACCACCAGTTGCCCGTAGTGCTCACCGCAATGCTCGATGAAGCCGTAGGCGAAGTCGTAAACACGAACCTGTTGATGGCTGAAGGGATCGACGATCAGGTCAGTCATTCCTTTGTCGCCCTTGGCTCGAATGGCGGCGGCTCCGTCCGCGAATGATTTCTTGACGAAGGCCACGAGGTCAGCCCGGCTCTTGTACTGATCGGCCTTGGGATTTTCGTCGACCGGACCCTTCTTGCCCATAGCCGGGTTCGTGAAGTAGTAGTTGGCGCCGGCAGCGTGCAGCAGTTGCTCGCGGAACGAGCGCTGGGCGGGCGTGGGCTTAAAATCAAACTTGTCTTCGGGAAAATCTTCCGCCATCGCGATAAGTTTGCGCCCGATATCGTTCCACGAATCGAGAACAACCTTGGCAGGAGGATCGGGCGGCTTGACGGCGGCATCTTTCTTCATCGTGTCTTGCGCGCGCGCCGGAACCGTCAGAATGACGGCCGCGAGAATGGCTGCGGTTACGAATGAGGTTTTCAACATTGTGATTTCCTCCAGGAGTGAGTAGCGGTGAGCATTGTATCTTAGCGTGGAGGCTGTGCCGTAGCGGTTTAGATGAGGATTACAATGTCCCGACGGTGGCAAGGATTTCCAGAGTCTCCACCGTGGCATTGGCGGGGAGAAGGATCGCTTGAACGACCGACAAGGCCACGGTTTCCGGCGACATCATTTTGCGGCGGGGAGCCTGTGGCCAGAGCGTAGTCCAGATGTCGGTGTCGGTGGCACCGGGCAGCAGAGCGATTACGCGGATTCCGCGCGGTCGCAGTTCTTCGCGTAGCGTGTTTGTCAGGCCGAGTGCTCCGTGCTTGGAGGCGTTATAGGCGGCTGAGCCGGCAAACGCCCGAGTGGCTGCGATCGACAGATTGTTCACAATTGTGCTGCCGCGCTTCATCACGGCCAGCGCCGCTTGCGTGACGAGAAACATTCCGTCGAGGTTCGTTTCGAGAACTTCTTTCCAAAGAGGAAACGCAAGCTTCTCGACCGGAAGATTGGGGTGGGCGATGCCGGCGTTGTTAATGAGAATGTCGAGCCGTTTGAACCGCTGGCGGATGGAGCGAAAAAGAGCATCGACTGAATGCGGATCGCGGACGTCGCAAGGATGTGCGAGGACTTGAATTTTCGCAGACGTCAGTTCCCTGCTGACACGGGCTAAGGCCGATTCGCTGCGGGCGGTCAGGATCAGATTGCAGCCCTCGGCTGCCAGGGCGCTGGCGACAGCCAGCCCAATGCCGCGCGTAGCGCCGGTAACGAGGGCAACTTGGCCGCTCAGGGGCGTTTTCGAGCTTAACGTAGTACTTGAAGGTTGTTTGGGCACGGTAGATGGTGCGTGCAACGACTGATGATCTTACATCAGGAGTTTTTCTGGCAGGAACTCGAAGTCAACAACCCAAGCTTCTTGCGCGAAACACGAGCACATTGAGTCAAAAGCGGCGGGCAAGAGTGCCCGCCCCACACAAACCGACTGGTCAAGACTTATACGCCGTTGGGGCGCTGGCGGATCAGGGATAGGAATTCGGAGCGAGTCTCCTCCTCGTTGCGGAAGCAGCCGAGCATTGAGGATGTGACGGCAGCGGAGTGCTGCTTCTCGACGCCACGCATCATCATGCAGAGATGGCGCGCTTCGATGACTACGCCGACGCCTTGCGGTTCGATAACTTTTTGGATGGTCTCGGCGATCTGGGTGGTCAGCCGTTCTTGTATTTGCAGGCGGCGCGAAAACAGTTCAATCAGCCGTGGAATTTTACTGAGACCAATGACGCGGCCGTTAGGAATGTAGGCGACGTGCACTTTGCCGAAGAACGGCAGCAAGTGGTGCTCGCACAGGCTGAAGACTTCAATGTCTTTGACGATGACCATCTCGTCATAATTGACGGTAAATAACGCGCCTTTAAGAAGCGCTTCGGGATCTTCCTGATAGCCCTTGGTCAAAAATTTCATCGCCTTGTGAACGCGCTCGGGCGTGTCGGCAAGGCCTTCGCGGTCGGGATCTTCGCCCAGGCGGACGAGCATTTCGTGAACCAGGTTTTCAAACGTGGTGCTGGTAAGGGTGGGTGCTTCGGTGGCTGGCTTCATGGGTCCTTTTTTGGTGCTATCGCTGGCTTTCTTTCGCCCCGATGGGGCTCGCTCTTATTTTTCATGCGCTATCCACGGCTTGCGCCGTGGGCTGCATTCTTACGCCGCTCCGGCGGCTTTGCCATCCTCCTTGGTTGCCGCATTGCTTCTCACATGTACCACTTGAGAGATTCCCGTACTTACTTCCAGATCCTTATCGCTTCAAAACGGGGTTGCTATTTTCTCGGTTCGGCAGCTCCCGCATATTCAAAGGAGTTCATCAAGGTTTCTTCCAATCTCACTCTTTCCAGATGCGCATGAGAGAAGCCGCGCTGCAATATTTCGAAGATCTGCATCGAAAGATTTTCCGTGGTTGGCACCACCTGGGCGAATTCTTGAAGCGTATTCAAATTCGACAAATCGTAACGAGCGAGCACTTCCCTTTCGACCACGCCATCGAGATCGACCAGATTGCAGACCATGCCTGTGGCCGAATCGACCTGTCCGCTGACGCTGACTTCCAAGGTGTAGTTGTGACCGTGCCCGTACGGATTATTACACTTGCCGTAGATCGCGCGATTTTCCTCGGCAGACATCTTATCGCTGTGCAGGCGATGCGAGGCGGAGAAACGATAACGGCGAGTGAGGTA
>DATBEI010000006.1:0-6647 GCA_036269595.1 Candidatus Sulfotelmatobacter sp. | reverse complement strand
GAGCCACGTGCCTCCGGTTTCCGCACCGACGCTCCAGGTGCAGGCGGTTGGCATTCAACTTCCGCACTATCCGTTTCAGCCGCTGCCTACTCCGAACGGTCCTCCACCCTACCGCTTTGATTTGTCGCAGTTGCTGCCTCCCGCTGACATAGCAGCCATTGCGAACGGCACGCTGGTCTTTCACACCGTGGGAGATACGGGCGACCATCGCGGGCAGCAGCAGGACTTTGTTGCGGAGATGATGACGCAGGATGCGCAAAGCCTGCCCGCTGATCGAAAACCTGCGTTCTTTTATCACCTCGGAGATGTCGTTTACTTCGCCGGCGACATCAGCATGTACGGCGACAATTTCTACCAGACTTATAAAGACTATCCGTGCTTCATCGTCGCGATTCCAGGAAACCACGATTGCCAGCCTGATGATCCGCAGGATGGCCCCGTCGACCCGAACAAGGTTCCGCTTGACGGTTGGGTGCAGAATTTCATGTCGAAGAATTCAGGACAACTCGGCTCGTTAAAGACCGGAGCGAATCGCACCCAGATGGACTTGCCCAACGTCTATTGGACCTTCACCACTCCGCTGGCGACGATCATCGGATTGTTTTCTAACGTGGGCGAAACCGAGGGAGAGATTCATCAGGATCAAGTGGACTGGTTTCAAAAAGAAATCACCGCCGCGGATTCCAGCAAGGCTTTGATCGTGACGGTTCATCACCCACCGTTTTCGGGAGACGTGGAACACTCGGGCAGCAGCGCGGTTGATCAAGTCTTGATGAAGGCATTCCAGGCGGTGAAGCGCTATCCCGATATGATTTTGTCGGGACACGTGCACAACTACCAGCGTTTCACGAATGTTGTACAGGCGCCGAAGGGACCGCGGCAAATTCCCTATATTGTGGCTGGATCGGGAGGCTACACTTCCCTGGGCAAACTTCAAGTGGTGAATGGCGCTTATCCGAAAGCGCCGCTTGTCGTTACCGGCGGCCTGACTCTCGAACAATATGACCAGGATAATTTTGGATTCTTACGCCTTGAAGTCAGCAAGACGCAGATCGTGGGAACTTACTTATCGGCGCCTTATTCCGTTGGAGGGACGCCAGCAACGAAGGTCGCGGATAGTTTTACTGTCGATCTGACAAAGAAAACAGTGGTCACGGGTTCGGGCGGAGGCGCGGGGCCAAAACCGAAACCTCACAAAAAGAAGCGATAGAACTTCACTTAAGGGTTCAAGACAACCTTGCCAAACATTTGACTCTTTTCCAGGTATTCGTGGGCCGCGCGGATTTCGTTGAGGGGAAAGACTCGGTCTACCACTGGCTTAAGTCGGCCGGCGAACACGTGACCTAAAACTTCATGCAACTCCGCCATGGTTCCCATGTAAGAGCCGAATAGCGATAACTGGCGCGCGAAAAGGTGGCGCAGATCGAGCGAAACATTGGGCCCGGTGGTGGCGCCGCAGGTGACCAGTTTGCCGCCGCTTTTGAGGGAGCGCACGCTCTCATCCCACGTAGCAGCGCCCACATGCTCGATGACAATATCGACGCCTTCTTTGTTCGTAATCTTGCGGACTTCTTCGGAAATCTTTTGCTTGTAGTGATTGATGCCGTAGTCGGCCCCGAGCGCGCGCCCCTTCTCGAGCTTTGCCTCATCGCCCGCGGTAGTAATCACGCGGCAATGAAAAAGCTTCGCAATCTGGATGGCGGCAATCCCTACGCCCGAACTCGCGCCCAACACCAGCACGGTCTGCCCCGGTCGCACGACAGCCAACCCCACCAGCATGTGCCATGCGGTCACGAATACGAGCGGTACGCTGGCAGCGTGGTTGAAGTCGAGTGCGTCAGGGATCGGAATGACGTTCGTTGCGGGCACCGTGATTAACTCGCAGTTTCCTCCGTCGACTGTATTCCCCAGAACCGTGAACTCGCGGCAGTGATTTTGCAATCCCGCCAGGCATTTCACACAATGCCCGCAAAAGTGCATGGGGGCAATGAGCACGCGCTGGCCTGGTTTGAAATCCCTGACGTATTCACCGATCTCGATGACTTCCCCGGAGATATCGCTGCCGAGAATGTGTGGCAACTTTACGCCCGGCAGCCCTTTGCGCACCCAAACGTCGAGGTGATTGAGCGAACAAGCCCGCACGCGCACCAACACCTGATCCTTACGCGGCTGGGGATCAGGCACGTCTTCGTAGGTCAAGACTTCCGGTCCTCCGAACTGATGGATGCGAACGGCTTTCATGTTCACGCTCTCCTGTCAAAATGACGCTAACACAAAGTGCGACTTCGCCGAGAATCCTCGTGAGCGCAGTTAGGCCCAGCCAAGAAAAGCTTGCACCACTAAGGGCACGAAGGTTCACGAAGGAAAACCGCACAGGCGAATCCCTTCAGATCCTTCACGGTTTAGGTAGGCCCGGTTTGACTCCCTTTTGTTAACCGGCTGATAATCAAAGTCAGTGACAATTCGCAATGGATATCTACGAACAAATCGTTGAACTGCGACGGCAGGGACGGCGCGGGGCCGTGGCGACCATCGTAAACGTGCGCGGATCGATTCCGTCCTTTCGCACAGCCAAGATGCTGGTTCGCGACGACGGCTCGATCGTTGGCACGATCGGCGGCGGATGCGTCGAGGCGGATGTTTGGCAGGCGGCGCGCGAAGTGATGGAATCGGAGAAGGCTCGAACCTTAAAGTTTGACTTGAACCAGGATCCCAAATACGACACCGGCCTGGTTTGCGGCGGCACACTCGAGGTTTTCGTAGAACCGGTATTACCTCCAGCGATACTTTACGTTTTTGGTGCAGGCCATGTAGCTTTCCACCTTTGCCAAGCCGCTTCGAGCGCAGGATTTGAGGTCACCGTCGTTGATGACCGATCTTCTTACGCCACAACAGAAAGGTTTCCCACCGCCCAGGAAGTTCTCCTTGGAGATTTTGACGAGGCGATGCAGAAAATCGATCCCAGCGAGTCTTCTTACATGGTAATCGTGACTCGCGGACATCGCGACGACATGCGCATTTTGCGGTGGGCGGTGCAGACGCGGGCACGCTATGTGGGAATGATTGGCTCGAAGCGCAAAGTGATTGAAATTTTTAAGACGCTGCGGAGCGAGGGTGTGCCGGAACATCTGTTTGATCGAGTGCATGCTCCCGTCGGGCTAGATATTGGCGCGGTCACGCCCGAAGAGATCGCCGTTGCTATTACGGCGGAGTTAATCGCGATCCGGCGGCAGAGCTCGGCGGCACTGCCGCACTTGAGCTGGTTTAGGAGTTCTCGCGAGGAAGTGGAGGCACACTCCTCCGCCGAAGCGTTAAAAGACGGCAAGGAGGCGGACTGATCCGCGGGAGATCCTTCCCTACGCCTGAAAAACGGCTGCGGTCAGGATGACATCGGCCTAGCAAGCACAGAGTTTCAGAAAACGGCTTGCCTTTGTGCTCACTGACTTTCGAGTGGCTTTCTGCTATCGTCCGCACATGTCCCGCGCCCCGAGCTTTGCCGGTGTAATTCTCGCTGCGGGCGAATCCTCGCGCATGGGCACTGATAAAGCCCTGCTTGCCTGGCCTCCGCAAGGCAGCGCGCAGGTTCCATCGAAAGAGACATTCCTTTCAGCCGCCATTCGGTCTCTGGCCCCCGGCACAGATTTCGTGCTGATCGTAGCGGGCAAGAACGAGGCAGCGCTGGCGCCGATCGTCTATGCCAACGGAGCATCGCTGATCACGAATCCCGATCCCAGCCGCGGCCAGTTCAGCTCTCTGCAAGTCGGATTGCACGAAGTTCTCAATCGCGGCCGCGATGCCGCGGTCGTCACATTGGTGGATCGCCCGCCTGTTAGCACTGCCACGGTCGCGCTGTTACGTGATGCCTTTGAGTCCTCTCCGCAAGACGTTTGGGCCGTTGTGCCCGAGTTTTCCGGCAAGCATGGGCATCCTTATCTTCTGGGCCGCGAATTGATGGAAATATTTCTGCATGCCCCTCCGACTGCGAGCGCGCGTGACATAGAGCATTCCTATCAGAAGCATATTCAGTACGTAGCCGTGAGTGATCCTTTTGTGACCCTGAACATCAACACGCCCGAAGATTACGCCGCTCTGCTCGCAAACTCCTCATAGGGCTCTTCTTGGAAATTGCGCATCTCGCAACCGGCACGGTATTGTCGAAGTGCATGAAAACCATGGACGCGCGCGGCCCACAGCTCACCCGGAATGACTTTCTCGACTTCGTATTGCAACTCAAACCACAAGTTGCCGCCTTCGACTGCGACGGCACGCTCTGGTCGGGCGATGCCGGCGAACGATTCTTCGACTGGGAGATCAACCAGGGAATCGTCCCGCCCTCGGTTGGAGAGGCAATGCGCGCCCGTTACCTCGAGTACAAAGCTGGCAGAGTGAGCGAAGAGGCGATGTGCGGCGAGATGGTGACGATGCACGAGGGCATGACCGAAGCCGCAATGATGAGGGCTGCGTCGGATTTTATGCTGCAAGCTTTTCCCGGACGAATTTTCCCTGAAATGCAGGAATTGGTGAGGCGACTGCAAAACAACGGGTGCGATATCTGGGCCGTGTCCTCCTCCAATGAATGGGTGATCCGAGCCGGGATGCAGGCATTTGGTATCGCCCACGACCACATTCTCGCGACAAGAGTTCCTGTCGAGAACGGCGTCATCGGCGATCGTTTGGCCTGCGTTCCCTCGGGCTCCGGCAAACCTCAAGCGCTGCGGACAGTCGTCAATCGACCAATTGACGCGGCCTTTGGCAATTCTCGCTGGGATATTGAAATGCTCGCCATGGCGAAACACGCCTTCGCGATCAATCCCAATCCCGACCTGGAAATTCAATCCCGTGAACGCGGCTGGACTATCTACTTCCCCGAGGGAACTCGCGAGTAGCGATCGAACATCTGGTGGAGGGCGGTGCAGTTAGAATTGGACAATATGTACTCGCCGCAACTCCTCGACCATTTTCAGAATCCGCGCAACGCCGGCGACGTGACCGACGCGGACGCGACAGTGGAGATCGAGAATCCGGCGTGCGGCGATGTGCTTCGCCTGAGTTTGAAAGTGAAGTCCGGGTGCATCGCAGAAATTCGTTTTAAGGCCAAAGGATGCGTGCCGTCTATGGCCTGCGCTTCAGCGCTCACGGAGTTGGTCGCTGGGCAACCTTTAATGGAATGCCGAAACCTGCAGCGCGATGCGCTTATCGCCGCAGTGGGCGGCCTGCCGCAGGCATCTACGCACGCCGCGCAGTTGGCGCTGGATGCGCTGTCGGCGGCGTTGCGGCAGCTTTAACCTTCGCGATATGACCCACTCTCATACGACCCGAAGAATCGCTTGCCTGCAACCCAGCGCGACTGTAATTCTTGACTCGATCGGCGAGTTGGGGCGGGTTGTGGCCTGCACGCGATATTGCGCCGACGTGGTGCCCGCCGTCGCCGACGGATCCCGCATCATCCTGGCCGATTCATGGACCGCCGACGCCGCTCAGATCGTCGCCTCGCAACCTGATCTCGTGATTGCGGCAGTTCCCTACCAGGAAAAAGCAGTCAGCGAAATTCTTAAAGCTGGCGCGCGATTTCTTGGCCTCGCGCCGAAAACGTTGGCCGATATTTATATGGACATAGCGACAATCGCAGGCGCGGTAGGCGCTATGGAGCGCGGAGAACAAGTAATTGCAGAAATGCAAGGAACCATCGAAGACATACGCAGACAAACAGCAGGCCTTCGCCGGAAATGCGTCTGGTGTGAGGAATGGGGCAAGCCGATCATCGCGTCACAACCGTGGGTCGCGGAACTGGTCGAAGCCGCGGGTGGAAATTTTATTGGCACGCCCGGTCGTCAGATTTCGCCGGAGCAGGTGTTAAATCTGAAACCGGAAGTAATCGTTGCTGCGTGGTGCGGCGCTGGGGATCGCGTGCCGTTGGAGAAAATCGTCGCGGAACGCTGCTGGCAGGAGACTGCGGCGGCCCGCGCCGGGCACGTATTTTGCATTCGCGATGAGTTTGTCAACACACCTGCACCCACGCTAACTCACGGTTTGCAGGCGCTAGCCTTCGCGATTAATCCAGAACTCTTCCCCAGCACGAAAGGAATCCGGCAGATTACTGCGGTGCGAGCGTCGAGCGCGGAAAATTCGACGGTGTGAGTTAAGATTCATGCATGCCTTCAACCAGCACGAGAGTCGAAGAAATTCGCGGCGAGATCACCAATCTGGCCAAGGCCATCCCAGGCGCACGGGAACTCATGCGGGCCATGGTGAAGCTGCTGCACGAGCGTATGTTGAAATATAACTGGGTTGGTTTCTACATGCTGGAACCTGGCGCTAAGCCTCCCATGCTAATTTTGGATGCTTTCGAGGGCGCCATGACGCCGCACACGCGCATTCCGCTGAACCAAGGCATTTGCGGCGCCGCGGCGTCGAGCGGCCAGACGGTTGTGGTCGACGACGTCAGCAAAGACCCACGCTATTTGGCTTGTTCGCTCGAGACCAAATCGGAGATCGTGGTCCCGGTCTTTGTCCATGGAAAGGTAGTCGGCGAACTGGACATCGACAGCCATTTCGCCGCGGCTTTTTCGCCCGAACATCAGGGTCTGGTGGAATACTGCGCTGAACTCGTCGGCAAGAAACTGGAAGTTGCTGGACAGTGACTGACA
>DATBEI010000267.1:0-11164 GCA_036269595.1 Candidatus Sulfotelmatobacter sp. | reverse complement strand
CGCGGGATGCCTCCGTGGATCAGGGCAGGGTGGAACAGAGCAACTCGCATCGGGCTGTTAGCAGAACGATTCATCACCCGATTATGCCGCGGCCGGAAAGCGAAGGTTTCGGATCAAATCGAGCGATCATCGGTTTCGCTCTCGGAGTTAAAGACCGATTGGGAATTTCGCCACGCAATACCGACATGATATCCTATTAGGAATTCTTCCATAGACCGCTGGAAATCGTTAATGAAATTGACCCTTCTGCAAGATTTGGTTTGTCCCTGCCAGGGAGACCTGGAACTGGCCCGGGTGCTCGACTCGCGGTCGGATCATAAGCAGAATTCGACAGAAATTATGAGTGGTTGGCTGCGGTGCGGAAGGTGCCATGAGGATTTCCCTATTATTAAGGGCGTCCCCCGAATGCTGCTCGGCCCGCTTCGTTCTACCCTTAAGCAAGAGTATCCGGAATTTTTCTTGCTTTCCGAAAAGCAGATCGTGGCTGAGTCCGATTTGGGGCAAGAGAGCAAGTTGCGAACCTTGCGCAGTTTCGGTTACGAATGGAGGCACTTTTCCGATATTCGACCGGAGGGCGAAGCAAACTTTCGCTGGTACTTCGCTGCTTATCCGCCGGAAAGTCTTTGCGGGAAGGTGTTGCTTGACGCCGGCTGCGGCAAGGGCCGCCACTTGTTTTTCGCCGCGCAGTACGCTCGGAAGGTCATTGGAGTAGATCTCAGTCCGGCAGTTGATGCAGCGTTTGAAAACGCCGGTCATTTGGAAAATGTTCACATTGTGCAGGCTGATCTTTTCCGGTTGCCCCTGCGCCAGCGAAGCTTCGACATGGTTTATTCGCTCGGCGTGCTGCATCACTTGCCCGACCCTGAAGCCGGCTTTCGGGAAATATTACGTTACGGCAAACCCGGAGCCGACGTGTTGGTATATCTGTACTGGTCGCTCAACGACGAACCACAATGGAAGAGGATACTTCTTGGCTTGGTGACGCAAGTGCGGCACATAACGACTCGGCTCCCCTTTTCTCTGCTCCGAGCTTTTTCGTGGTGCGTCGCTGTTGCGTGCGAAATCTTTTTAGTTGCGCCTTACCGGCTGCTTCGAAACACACGCTGGAAAGCATTTGCCGAAACCTTGCCCCTGAAGCTCTATGCCGATTTCCCATTCCGAGTGCTATATCAAGACCAGTTTGATCGCTTTTCTGCACCCATTGAGAACCGTTACGATCGCGAGCAGGTCGAAGGATGGCTGACTCGTTCGGGAGTCGAGGATTGGCAGATCATCCGGGGCGGAGGATGGCGCGCCGCGGGAAGAGTGCCCTCACCAGTGCGCGCAACTGAAATCGTTGTGTGAAGAGATTGTTTCCAAATGTTCAGTCCCTCACAAACACTGCGACTGCCGGATGCCGTCCCGTGGAAGTTGTCGCCCCGTCTCAACTTAATCGTCAACGTCCTTGGTGTGCTACTGCTCGTCAGTGCTCCTTTTTGGTTCTTCGAACTGTTCGGAATCTATGAAGAGCACATGCCGATTTCAATATTCATATCGGCGTCTACCGTGGCCTTGATTGTAAGCTTCGACTACGTCCTGATTCTTCACTGCTCGCGCCGGCATCCCTCACTGCGACGACTGATGACGGTGGGTTTTCTGGCTAAGTTGGCCGCGACGGGTTTGTACATAACGATGGTTGTGCGCGTGTACGACTATGCTGCCGATATGGCCCATTATTTTTATGCCGCGGAAGGTCTGACGACGACTTATTTTCAAACCGGCATATTGACGGTTCCCGAACCACTCTGGGGCAGCAACTTTCCTGCATTTTTAGAACAATGCTTATTCGTCGTGACCGGCATATCGATGCCCGTGGCAATGGTCGTTTTTGCCTCGATGTCCTTTTGGGGGGCTTATTTCCTCTACCGGGCGTTCTGCATCGGATTCCCCGAGGCAAGCCGTTTCGACCTCATGGCTTCTGTAGCGTTCTTGCTTCCCAGTTGCGTTTTTTGGACCGCAAGCATAAGCAAGGACGCGATCGTAATGATGGGCGCCGGAATCGCGACTTATGGTTTTGCCCGAATGCACCAGCGTGTCGGTCTCGCAGGGTATGCACTTCTAGGAGCGGGACTGACAGTTATTATGACGGTGCGCCCACATACGGCGGGCATCCTGGCAATTGCTTTTCTCTTTCCGCACCTTTTTGCGGCCAACCGCACTGGCTTGAGTGGGCTGGCCCTGAAAGTCGTCGGTATTCCCGTCTTGGTTGCTCTCTGCGCTCTTCTGGTCTCGCGGGCCGAAACCTACGTAGAAATGAGCGACTTTTCAGGCGGCAAAGCGGCGGTCATGCAGGTTGCAAGAAATAACGCGGATATGGGCGGCTCGAGTTACGGTAGATCGCTGGCTGCGCGTCTGGCGCTGGCGCCATTTTTACTCATCCGGCCATTTCCGTTCGAAGTCCATAATTTCCAAGCGGCGCTCGCCTCGCTCGAGGGATTGGGATTGCTATTTCTCTGCGTGCGCAGGCGGAAAGTTGTCTACCGAAATCTGGCACGGATACGATCGAACCCATTCGCGATGTTCCTGGCGCTGTACGCGATTGAGTTTACCGTTATTTATGCAGCAGCCATTACTAATTTTGGTCTATTGGTTCGACAGCGAGTGATGTTGTTGCCCTTTGCGTTGATGCTCTTTCTCGGTGACTCCCGGTTCGAGTCTTACGAGACGTCGCGGCCGGCGAGAGTTTTGAAGCTTCGTCGGAGATCGCCGATTGTGGTGAGCGGAACGGTCCGGGTACGTCGCCCTACTGAGGGTCTAGACGAAGTCCGCTTGTGATTCTAATTCTTCATTTTTGGAGAAGCTCTCTGTATGTGTGGTCTGGCTGGTTTTGTTGAGGATCGAGGCGGTCGTCCCCAGCCCGAACTCGAGGCCCTGGCCGTGTGCATGGCCGATGCGCTGCAACATCGCGGGCCTGACGATAGCGGTGTATGGGCGGATCCCGCGGCCGGTATCGCGCTGGGCCATCGGCGCCTTTCCATCATTGACCTCTCTCCAGCCGGTCACCAGCCGATGTTCTCTTCCAGTGGGCGATTTGTAATCGTCTATAACGGAGAAATCTACAACTGCGAACAGATGCGCGACGAGTTGCTGGGGAATCAGCCAGAATTACGCTTCCGCGGACATTCCGATACGGAAGTAATGCTGGAGGCCTTTGAACATTGGGGAATCGAGCCGTCGCTTGAGCGAATGAACGGAATGTTCGCATTCGCATTGTGGGACCGAAAAGAACGTACTTTGGTTTTGGCGCGTGACCGATTCGGAGAGAAGCCGCTTTACTACGGATTTGCAGGCGGAACGTTCCTGTTCGGCTCCGAGTTGAAAAGTTTGCGAATGCATCCCGCATTTAAGGGAGAAATTGACCGCGATGCCGTCGCTTCTTATCTACGGTTCAACTGCATTCCCGCGCCGTACTCCATTTATCGCGACATCCGCAAATTGCTTCCCGGCACCGTGCTGCGCTATCGGAACGGGGAGGTGACGTCGCAGGCATTCTGGTCGCTGCGTTCGTCCGTCGAGCGCGCGCTCGCTGAACCTTTCCGCGGCTCCGCTCAGGAGGCGGAGGAACAACTTAATGCGCTGTTGCGGGATGCAATCAAGTTGCGGATGCATTCAGACGTGCCACTGGGCGCTTTTCTTTCCGGCGGCTTTGATTCTTCGCTGATAGTGGCGCTGATGCAGTCCCAAAGCCAACGGCCGGTACGGACGTTTTCCATCGGCTTTCAGGATGAAGGCTACAACGAGGCAAAGCATGCGCGCGCGGTCGCCGAGCACTTAGGGACGGACCACACAGAACTATACGTTACCCCAAGCGAGGCGATCGACATGGTGAGCCGCCTCCCCGAGGTTTACGACGAGCCGTTCGCGGATTCCTCGCAGATCCCCACGATGCTGGTTTCGCAGTTGGCCCGGCGTCATGTTACGGTCAGCCTTTCTGGCGATGGCGGAGACGAGGTCTTCGGGGGCTATAACCGCTACACGTGGGGAGCGCGAGTGTGGAACAGATTAGACGGTACACCGCATTTCGTGCGGCGGCTGGCCTCGGCGGGAATGACCGCCCTCGGACCTGAATCTTGGGACGCGACATTTAAAGCTCTTCGCCCCTTGCTGCCGGGCAGTTGGCGGCAACGCATGCCCGGATACAAGATTCACAAACTTGCCAGCTTGCTGCCGTCGCAAAGCCCAATGGAAATGTACGCAACTATGGCGGCGCACTGGTCCCAACCCGAGCGCGTGGTTGCCGGCGCCGCGGCCCTTCGCCCCTTGCATATGGTGGAAGACCAGTGGCTTAATCTGCCCGATTTCGAGCGGCAGGCGATTTACCTGGACACGATCACTTATCTGCCGAACGACATCCTGGTGAAAGTCGACCGTGCGACCATGGCTTTCGGCCTGGAAGGACGCATCCCGTTGCTCGACTCGCGCGTGGTGGAATTCGCATGGCGTTTGCCTTTGCACATGAAGGTCAGACCGAACCAAGGCAAGTGGTTGCTGCGCCAGGTTCTATATCGTTACGTTCCACGCGACCTCGTCGAACGACCCAAGATGGGATTTGGCATTCCTTTGGACTCATGGCTGCGCGGCCCGATGCGAGATTGGGCGGAGGCACTTCTGGAACCGCGGCGACTTGGCGAGGAAGGATTTTTCGATCCTGTCGCAGTTCGAGAAAAATGGGACGATCATCTTCGAGGGCGCGGAGCCTGGCAATTCCATCTCTGGGATATTCTTATGTTTCAACTCTGGTGGGAACACCAGAAGTCGGCCGCAAATCCACCGGAACGAATCGAGCCGATCCAGGTAGGAGCGTAACTTTGCCGCTGGACAGACGGCCGAAAACCCCTGGTACGTTCATTATTTCCCTTGATTTCGAATTGCATTGGGGAATGCGTCACGTTAAGACGGCAGACGAGTATCGCGAAAATCTCATTGGAGCCCGTCGCGCTGTTCCGGCGCTGTTGGCAGTTTTCACCGCCTACGACATCCACGCCACATGGGCTACGGTTGGCTTTCTTTTTTTTCACCGCCGCAGCGATTTGCTTCGAACCCTGCCAACCGAACAGCCAGACTATACCGATCAGCGCCTTTCGCCCTATGCGGAGGTCGAGGCGATCGGCGAGGATGAAAACCAAGACCCATTCCATTTCGCGCGCAGTCTTCTAGAGCAGATCCATGGGCATGAATCGCAGGAGATAGCAAGCCAGACATTTTCTCATTACTACTGCCTGGAGCCAAAACAGAGCGTCTCCGCGTTCCGCGCTGACCTGCACGCGGCCAAGACCGCTGCCTCTCGTCTGGGAGTTACGTTAAAGTCGATTGTATTTCCGGGGAATCAATACGACGAGACGCACCTGACGGTCTGTCGTGAAATGGGTTTCACGGCGTTCCGCGGCAATCCGCAATCGCGGCTTTACCGGCCCCGGACCGGAGCGGAACAAACGTTATGGGTGCGCGGGGCACGGTTGCTCGATTCGTATTGCAATCTTTCATCCCACCATTGTTATGCTCAGCCAGAGAAGAGTGATGGTGTTCCGTTAAATGTTCCCGCCAGCCATTTTCTTCGCGCTTATTCTCCCATTTTTTCGTCCCAGAAGTTGCAGGAGCGCCGCATTATGAATGCCCTCACCTACGCTGCACAATGGGGTCTCACCTACCACCTTTGGTGGCATCCCCATAATTTCGGCAAGCATCTGGGGAAAAATATTGGCATGCTACGCCGCATTCTGGATCACTTTCAAAAACTGCGCAAAGCTTACGGCATGCAAAGCAACAATATGGCGGAGAGTGCAGTCCAAATTCTTGGTTGTCACGAACACACTGTGAACGAGGATCGCACGGCTGTCGTCGAATGAGGTCCGGAGGAATGAAGTGGGGCTGAAAATTGCGCAGGTCGCAACCTCTGATTTGTCGGTAAGACTTCTATTGCTTGATCAAATCAAGGCTCTGGAGTCGAACGGACATCAGGTGACGGCGGTATGCGCGCCCGGCCCCTGGGTCGAGGACGTGCGCCGGACCGGTGTGACTGTGCAAACAGTGCCTATGATGCGCGAGATTTCGCCCATTGCCGACTTCAATTCGACTTTATCTTTGGCGCGCCTCTTCCGCCAGAACAAATTCGACGTAGTACATACACATACGCCTAAAGCGGGTTTGATCGGGCCTGTTGCAGGGCGCCTGGCGCGGATCCCGAACCTCGTTCATACAGTCCATGGATTGTTGTTCCACGACCGAATGTCGCGACTGCACCAGACAGTCTATTGGATACCGGAAAAAGTTACCGCGACGCTTTGCGATCATCTTTTGTCGCAGAGCCGGGAAGATATGGAACGAGCAGTGCGGAGCCGGCTGTGCGCTCGCAAGAAAATTGCTTATCTTGGCAATGGAATTGACGTGGCTCATTTTGCACCACACGATGCATATGATGATCGGGCGAAGAAATTGCGGGAAGTCGGTCTGCGGGAGACCGACTTTGTGGTGGGTAGCGTTGGGCGCTTGGTGAAGGAAAAGGGGTTTATGGAGTTATTCGCAGCTGCGGAGACTTTGAGTGCTCGCTGCCCACAGATCAAATTCGTCGTGATTGGGCCTCGGGAAAAAGATCAGAACGATGCCTTGGATCCTGACTATATCGAGGAACTGCAGCGACGCGGCGTAGTTCGCTTCGTAAACTGGTGTGACGATATGAGGCCGTGGTACTCCGCGATGGATGTTTTTGTGCTGCCTTCGTACCGAGAAGGTATCCCGCGTGCCTGCATGGAAGCCGCTGCGATGATGCGTCCAATTGTGGCGAGCGATATTCGAGGATGCCGCGAGGTTGTGCTCAATGGCAGTACGGGACTACTAGTCCCTCCACGGGATGTGCCTCGGCTCATTTCAGCGGTCGAACAGCTGCAGAAGGATAGTACCTCTGCCGCTGAGATGGGTAGGCGGGCACGGCAGCACATCGTCCAAAACTTTAATATTCGCGACGTATGCAAAAGGCTTTGTGATTTTTATGCGCAGCTCGACGTTCCAAAGGAGTCGGCTTCCACCCGTGAAGAACCTGCTTACCATTGACTTAGAGGACTGGCATCAACTGGCGTATCGCCGGCTCACGGGCGACACACCGCCGCCGCAGACGCACGTCTTCCGCCAAATGGATCTTTTGCTGGAACTCCTCGAACGCCATGGGGTGCGGGCAACGTTCTTCACCTTAGGGAGTTTGGCGGAGCGTTGTCCGGAAATACCGCGACGGGTGGCGTCTATGGGGCACGAAATTGCGTCTCACGGTTACGCCCACTTGATCGTGCACCGGTTAACGCGACAGCAATTTAAGGCTGACACGCACCGCGGTAAGGAAATACTGGAGGATTTAATCGGTCGGCCAGTTCGCGGATACCGGGCGGCGGAGTTTTCGATTCGTGCGGATTCCCTGTGGGCTCTGGAGGTTCTGGCCGAGTTGGGATTCGAATATGACTCCAGCATCTTTCCGATCCATCATCGGCGGTATGGAATACCTGGCTTCTTCCCGCTGGCCGCGGAATATTCGCTGCCTAACAATCTCAGCATCAAAGAGATACCCTTAGCGACCTTATCCTGGGGAAGCTTGAGATTTCCCGTGGCGGGAGGTGGGAGTTTCCGCGTGCTGCCACAATGGCTTCTTTCTCACGCTGTCCGAACTTTGAACGATTCGGGCAAACCTCTCGTGACATATTTTCATCCATACGAATTCGATTCGGAACGCCTCGACGTATTTGTTTCCGGCAAGCCCCAGAATCTCAGACATCGCTTGCGTGGCCGCCAGTGGAACTTTCATCAGAATCTCCGGCGTCATACAATGACTGCTAAGCTTGCAACGCTGCTTCAACAGTATTCGTTTACCACGATTGCGGACTTTCTTCAGGAGGGACAGGTTCTTGAGCGTAAAAACCTATTTTGAACGGACCGCGGACGATTTCGATGCACTATACGAGAAACGTAACGATTTGAGCTATCGCTTCAATCAGGTTTTTCGAAAAGGGCTATTTCAGCGGATTGAAAGGACCACACAAACCTTCGAAGGGATGGAGAATTTCAGTGTTCTCGACGTAGGTTGTGGTTCGGGTAGGAACAGCGCCCTGTTTGCGCAGTCCGGAGCCGATCGTGTAGTGGGAATCGATTTCTCCGCCCCGATGCTGGAACTGGCCCGCGAATACACGCGTGCTAAGCACGTCGCCGATCGCTGCGAATTTATCCAAGCAGACTTTCTCGAGTACCCGTTCAAAGAGACCTTCGATATCGTGGTGGCACTGGGAGTTTTCGACTACGTTGCAGACCCCATCCGGGTGCTCAGAAGAATGAGTGAGCTTGCCAATGTGAAGGTAGTAGCAAGCTTCCCAGGCGTGTCTCCGGTCCGTGCGCCTCTTCGCAAATTTCGCTATGCTCTCAGAGGTTGCCCGGTTTACTTTTATACTGGCGCGAAACTGCGACAGATCTGCAAGGACGCGGGATTGGACAATTTTCGTATCGACAAGTTGGCATCTTCTGGCTACATGCTTGTCGGGAACAGAAGTACGTCCCGTAAACGGGATGTCGCAATTGCCTGAGGAAACGCCTGGGGTCGCTGAATTGGAGTCAGAACCTCGTTTCCAATGCCCCCGCGAGTTCGGCCGTCCCGATGCCGGCGCCAAAAACGAACGCGATCAGAGTAGGAAGTTGAGCTCTCTCCCCTATAGCCGGAGCTTATCCTCCGCCCCTGACCTCAAAGGAACCGCGCTTTGAGTGCTTGAGAGCCGTCTTGAAGAATTTCCGCGTATCCCCAGCCAGCGAAACACGCTAGAAGCAAGTCTATGCCCACCCTGAAACGGAGATCGGACCAGTAGAGGACGGCTGCGATCGACAAGAGATTCAGGATGACCAAGAGGGCCGGCAGTAGACGCGCGGGCTCGATCCGCCGGAACGAGACAACCATCCCAGCGAGTCCCGCGGGAAATACCAGCAGCCAGTACAGAAATAATATGATCCTTTCATGGCGACCCTGGCTTCCCCGCGGATCGTAAGGGAGCAACGTCGTCCAGAACCTGCGGAACGCTAGCTTCGCATAAGCAGCGGGGTGGTCGGATACGAATTGCAAAGCCATCCGCTGGGAGAGACGATCGCTAAGCACGGCAGCAGGGAGACGACGATTCGCGATCCCCCCTTCTCCTTGGATTCGCCGTTGCTCGTTGACCGCCGGACACGGACCTTCTGCCCAGTAAGGAACGAACCAGCCCTCTGAAGCGACGCAGGAGTTATTGCCCTCAACGAAATCCTCTCCAACGATGCTGGCAACGGGCACGAAGACCCCAAAGCGAACATAGTTCCGTATGGTCCAAGGCGCAACCACAGCGACCGTAATCAGCGCGATAACGCCGTATCCCATCCACGTTCTCAGGGTTCGCGGCGCTGCTATCAGCACCACCCCTCCCATCGCGATCAGCAAGAGCGAACCATTCTCGCGCGTGAGCATGCAGAGACCGATCATGATCCCGCAGAGAATCGCCCAAAGCATTCGCTGGGTTTGCAACCAAACCAAAAATGCCCAGACAGCTGCGGCAAAGAAGAAGAAAAACAAATCCTCGTTATATGGCTGCGAGGCGGCATTGACAAGGATCGGATGAAACGCTGCCGCAATACCGGCGAACCATGCCGCACCCGGTCTTCGGAAGACCAGCAAGGCGATTAAACCCATAAGCCCCGTCAGTAGCCCGCCAAAGAGCGCCTGAAGCGGAAAGAAGAGTTTGAATGAAAAACCGGAGATGGCAAACGTTCCCGCGAGAAAGAACTCGTATAGAGGAGCTTTGAATAATGCTTCCTGTCCGGCATAGCGCACCGTTCTTCCGGGTGCAAGCGGAGTTTCGTCGACGATGTAGCCCTTGCCTGAAAGCAAAGCGTTCGCGATGAGAACGTGATACAGAGCGTCGGCGTTCCAATTATTGATAAAGGCGTTGCCCGAAACGGTGGTCAGCGCGTTTCGATATCGAACCACGCCGTAGCCGATTCTGAGTCCGAAACCGAGGATCATCAGAATTAGAAAGATGAACTTTGGAGAATTGAATCGACTCAATCGGGATTTCCTTTCTTGCTTTCAAAAACGGGAACCGTAATCTGCGCATTGCGCATACCTGCCCGGCCGCCAATGATTTGCTGCATACTCTACGGCTCCAATGTCTGGGCTGGCGAAAGATTTTGCCATATTTTTAGAGGCAATAGAACGCAGATCCGCGCAGGTCATATTTCGGGCGTTAGAGTTTATGCAGCAGCAGACCGCGGAGGCGATCATACAGGTTGTTTCCCATCGCTCGCTTCGCCGCGCCTCGCAGGGTTTCACTAAGCCGCATCTGCCGCAATGCCTCCGCTGTGCATATGCGTTCAAATGCGGAGGTATTGGTGTCGCTCAAGATGGCCACGCGACCCAGGCAGTAAGGATCGGTATCAGAGGAATTGGCGTGCGCGCGGCTAGTGGCCATGGAGCGATACCCGGCTTCCCGCACAAGATTGCGCGCCCTATGGTTATACCGGCCGCCCGGACACGAGAAGTGCTCAATGTTCGCGCCGACGATGTCTTCCAGCATTTTCTTAGAATCGACAATCTCGCGACGCAATGCCGGTTCGTCCAAATCGTCGAGGTAGGCATGGGTCATCGAGTGGCATCCTATTTCAAAGCCCAGTGCGTGCAACCCGCGTACCTGCGCGGAAGAGAGATATCCGTCCTTGCCGACGAATCCAGCAGTCACGTAGAAAGTCGCCTTGAATCCGTTATCTTTCAGGATAGGCGCGGCGGCGAGTAAGTCGGTCTCGGACCCATCGTCAAATGTAATCGCCACCGAGTTCTCTGCGGAATGGCCCACCGTTTCACCGACGCTTAGGCCGCGCCACCCGTTCTGAGCCAGCCAATTCATTTGAGAGAGGAACGTCTGCAGGGAAAGGATGTAACGCACATATCCCGGTTCGGACTGACATAGATGGCGACTCGGCAGCTCCAATTCGTGATACATCAGAAACACGATGCCGGGCTCAGCCATCAGAAAATCCTGCGCAGCTGCGCTTTCAGCGAGTTTGGAACGCGGATGCCCAGATTATCGAGTTTTCTCTTCCCGTTTTTTAGAATGCTCCACACCCGGCGTGAGCGCGCCTG
>DATBEI010000227.1:0-5546 GCA_036269595.1 Candidatus Sulfotelmatobacter sp. | reverse complement strand
AACAAAATAAGGACGCCGGCAAGCCGAAGCACTCCCACGCCATGCGGCGGGAAATCTACGAGCAGCCGGCGGCCATCGCCAAGACTGTCGAGAAGCATCTGCAGGACGACATTATTTTCCCCGGAGAACTGCAAGCCATCGAAAGCTCGCTCCCGACCTTTGAGAAGCTGATCATCGCCGCCAGCGGATCGAGCCGGCACGCAGGTCTGGCGGGCGAAATCATGATCGAAGATCTTTCGGGAGTGGCCGTCGACGTCGAATATGCGAGCGAGTATAGCTACCGCTCCACTCATGCCGCAGTGGATCCGATCGTCATGGTGATCACGCAATCGGGAGAGACTGCGGACACGCTTGCAGCCCAACGCGAGGCGCTGACCCGCGGGGTGAAGACGATTGCGATCTCGAATGTTCCGAATACTACGATTGTGCGCGAAGCCAGCGCCGCGCTAATTTCGGGCGCGGGGCCCGAGTTATCGATTCCTGCAACGAAAAGCTTTACCACGCAGCTGACGATTCTCTACTTGATGGCGCTGTTTCTGGCACGCAAGCGGGGACGAATGACTTCGGAAGTGACTCGGACTTATCTGCATCGACTCATGCGCCTGCCGGACGCAATCTCAGATCAGCTTGAAACCTGGGATGATCTCGCCGAGAAGTTTGGCGCGGCGCATTTTAAAGCGGAGAAATTCTTGTATCTTGGGCGCGGAGTGCATTACGCGATTGCCCGCGAAGGAGCCCTGAAGCTCAAGGAAATCTCGTACGCGCATGCGGAGGGCTATCCCGCAGGCGAACTGAAACATGGGCCGAACGCGCTGGTGGATGAAACCCTGCCGGTGGTGGTGATCGCGACTTGCGATCATCAGGATCCGGATTCGCTGCTGCGATACCGCCGAACGCTGGAAGTGATGAAGGAAGTGAAATCGCGGCGTGGGCCGTTGGTGGCGCTCGCAACCGAGGGAGACGATGAGGTGGCAAACGTTGCCGACCATGTATTCTATGTTCCTTCGGCTCCGGAGTTGTTGTTGCCGATTTTGGAAGTGATTCCTCTGCAATTGTTTGCCTACCACGTCGCGGTGAATAAAGGATACGACGTAGATCACCCGCGGAATCTGGTGAAGGCCGTAGTCACGGAATAGTGCCAGGTATTTGCGCTCAGGCGCGAGCGAAGTCGATGTATCCTTTTTGCGCGTCGGTACGAATGAGTTTCACGCGAAGTCTATCGCCGACATCGAGACCCTGCTCGCCTTGAGCCAGAAGCCCTTCTATGTGCGGCTGGGAAATGCGGACGAACGTCCCATGGTCGGTCGCACCTGTGACAACAGCGTCGAAGAGCTGGCCAATTTTCTTTTGCATGGCAACGGCAGCCATCCGCTTTGACATGGCACGCTCCACTTTTCTGGCCGCGTCTTCTTTCTCGGTGCAATTGGCTGCGATGGTCGTCAACTCGTCGTCGGAGTAGGGACTCTTCTGACCGGCCAGCATGGCTTTGAGCAGTCGCTGGCTGACAACATCGGCGAAGCGGCGGTTGGGCGCGGTGGAGTGCGTGTAATCCTGAACCGCGAGGCCAAAGTGCCCGGCAGCAACATCGCCCGGACGCTCCAGAACATATTCGCCGGGGCCGATGAGCTTGATGACCGCAAGGGAAAGATCGGCAAAGTGATCGGGATCGGCGGCTTTGCGGCGCAAAAGAAAATCGTTCAGCGCCTTGGAATCGGGCTGGGCTGGAAGTGTTTCGCCTTTGGTCGCTGCCAGTTGCACGATGCGGTCCCAGCGCTTGGGCGTGCGCACGATGCGCCGCAGTGATGAAACTTTTTCCAGTTGGCGGGCCACCACGCCATTGGCCGCAACCATGAAGTCTTCGATCAAATCCGTGGCGTGATTCTTCTGCTGTTGCACGACATCGACGACCTGCTCATTGAGCAGCAGCGGCTGAAGTTCATCGGTCTGAAGACTGAGCGCGCCGTGCTGGAAACGCTGCGTTTTTAATTTCTGCGCCACCTCATCCTGGAGTTTGAGTTGCGCCTGCAGATCGCTGGAGGCGGAGACCTTCGGCGGCGGGGCTGACTTGCCTTCCAACCAAGCGCCGACGGAGTTGTACTGCAGCTGCGCCCGATTTCGAACTACAGCGCGATAAACGGCAGGAGAGCTTACGATGCCGCTGGAATCGACCAGGAATTCAATCACAATGCTGAGCCGATCCTGATTCTCGAGGAGAGAGCTTTGACCCGTGCAAAGCTCTTCCGGCAACATGGGAAAGTTGCGCACACCGGCATAAACAGTAGTGGTTTCGAGGGCGGCGTGCTGGTCTATCGCGGTTTGCTTGGAAACAAATGCATCCACATCCGCGATGCCAATCATGACCTTCACGCCGCCATTCGAGGCGGGTTCCGCGACTTCAATCTGATCAAGATCGCGCGAAGTATCGTTGTCGATCGACGACCACAACAACTGGCGAAGATCTCGCACATCGCCGCCCGCGGCGATTGCTGGCGGATGGGACTTCAGATCAGCCAGTTGTTTCGGAACCTCGGGTGGGAAGTCCGGATGGAATCCGTATTGCTGCATGATTTCTTTAGCCGTGGTCTGCAAGTCGAGATGCGAAGGATCGGAAGTGGGCATGAATCTCCGTGCGCGAGTGGGAATAGACTCAGGCTGTCGCGCGACGCGGCGGCTTTCGTTTTCGGCAAGAACTGGATTGAGTAAACACCCCAGCGCCGCTAGCCGCCGTGCAATCGTTCAACATCGGCATTGGTATAGACACGAGGAGCCCGGGGCTTGTGAGCTTTCCAGTAGGAGGCGGTTTCACCGAGCGGCACTCCATATCCGGATTCGTTCAGAGACTGGGCCGTGGTTATCCCCGCGACGCCAGGATCGATAATGCTTGCGGGCAGTTCACGCGGAGGTTCGGCGCCGACAATCTCGACCACGCTGGGCATCGCGTAGCCGTAGTAAATCGGAAATAGATCCGCCTGGTGTTCGAGGACCGGATCGGCGATGTAAGGCTGAGTGCCGATCACAGGCCCGATTTGGGGAAGATCGGGAATCGGAGGCAGCGGAGTGTTGAGGGAAAGAGTCGGCGTCGCGACGGGCCGAGCGAATATTGGCGAACCGGTTATCAGGTATTGCGGACCAACGGAAAAGTTCGAATCTTGAGCAGCGCACACGCCAACCAGGGCGATCAGCAAGCAAAACAAACTACCGAGACGCATAAGGCCTCCTTGCATTTCCGGCTGCCATTATGAACTGAAACGTGGGGAAATTCCATAAGCATTTAACCCCAAACCCGGCTTCCGCCGCTGGTTTTGGAGGCACGAGTGTCCGGAGCCATTGTTCGGCGGAGGTTCGAATTGCAGCAACACGGTCGCGGTAGACGGCTCACCAACACATCGAAACCGATTGCGATTGGCTCGCTATTCATGGTTCGAAAGGAGAGGGCGCCGCATCCAATTGAGAAAACGCGTCAGAGAGGAACATCGTGAACAAAGCAACTTCTGCAAGTGTGGCAGGTCAAGTTTCGCTCGGAGGGGAACTGTCGGTGAATCGCCTCGGCTACGGAGCGATGCGCCTTACCGGCGAAGGAATCTGGGGGCGACCCAAGGATCGCAAAGCGGCACTGGCGATCCTGCGCCGGGCTGTTGAACTCGACGTAAATTTTATCGATACCGCGGATTCCTATGGGCCCTTCGTAAATGAGGAACTAATTGCGGAGGCGCTGCATCCGTACCCGCGCGGTTTGGTGATTGCGACCAAAGGAGGATGGAATCGCCCCGGCCCGAATCAATGGACTCACGACGCCACTCCCGCTCATCTTCGCAAGGCTGTGGAAGGGAGCCTCAAGCGGCTGCGCGTAGAGCGCATCGACGTCTACCAGTTGCACATTCCCGACCCAGTCGTGTCGTTCGACGCTTCGGTGGAAACTCTGGCGGAGTTGAAAAATGAAGGAAAGATTCGCCTGGTCGCGTTGTCGAACGTAACGCAAGAGCACATCGAGCGGGCGCGCAAGATTGTCCCGATCGCTTCCGTGCAGAATCGCTATAGCTTCGCCGACCGCGAGTGGGATTATGTGGTCGAGTACTGTCAGAAGCACGGAATTGCTTTTATTCCCTGGTTTCCGTTGGGAGCGGGCAAAGTCGCAGGCGAAGTACTGAGCCGCGTTGCCAAAGCCCACGACGCAAATCCTAAGCAGATCGCACTAGCATGGCTCTTGAGGCGATCGCCCCTCGTGCTGCCCATTCCGGGGACATCGTCGATTGAACACCTGGAACAAAATGTTGCGGCGGCGGGCGTGCAGTTGAAGGAGAACGAATTTGACGAACTGGGGAATGTTCCCGAACTGGTTGGGTCTCGGTAGCAGCATTTGGCAATAAGCGCGAGCTAATTTCCTGCTCCGCACGTTTTGGGGCCAGGGGACAAATCGGAAATTCGCAGCCACGGAGATTGACGAACATTTACGCACAATTACATGGCTCAAGGAACATTGATGCACCTCAGAGCGCTTGTAAAGCATCTACAAAATAGGACACTCAGTGTTCGAAGTGACGGTCTCATTTTTGATGACAGTTGCTCTTAACTTTTGAAGGGAGAATTTGTGGAATGAGAACAATAAAATATATTGCAGTATTATGCGGGCTTGCATTGCTAACATCCATGGGGGCCTTCGCGCGCGACAAGAATCAGCGTACGGTCGAGATTTCGGAGGTCGTACAAGTGGGTGAAACGCAACTTCAGCCTGGCACTTACAAGGTGGAGTGGCAAGGAACCGGCCCGCAGGTCCAGGTCAACTTCACGCACAATGGAAAAACTGTTGCCACCGTGCCCGGCACGTTGAAGACAAATGCCAATGTGGCTCATGACGAAATTGTGACTCAGACGACCAGCGCGAACGCAAAGTCTCTCCAAGAGATCGACTTTCACCATAACAATGAGTCGGTCACCTTCGCACAGAGTGGCATGTAGTCGTTTTTTAATATGAATGCGATTCGACTTGGAAAAGAAAGGCCCCGCCGGGAATTCGAACGGCGGGGCTTTTTCTCTATCTTCCCCTCGTGCACAAACCCCTTGTGATTGAACGTGACTGAAGGGCTTGGAATTTGTGCGCGGTTGGGAGCGTATCATTGCTACCAGTGCATGCACCGGTAGTGCTTACCGTCGGACCAGTCCGCGACGGACCGGTCAGATTGCGAGATGCCTGCAAATTGGGAGATGCCTGCAAAGAGTTCTGCCGACCACGCCGCTAGTCGATCCTCAGACTGCGCGTGCCGATTCGCTTCGCTCTGGCTGACCTTCCGAAGTCAGAGAGAAGCTGTTAAGATGTTCATGCGAGATTTTGCTTCCTTGTCGACTAGACTTGATCGCTTCCCGCTTGGGATTGATCGGTCGGCAAGCAAAGCGTTTTCAACGCTCAAGCGAAGCAAATTGTCAGAGCCGGCATAAACGCCGGTGAGTGCGGATCTTGTTGATTTGGCGAGTGGGGACGTAGTTCAGTTGGTTAGAACGCTGCCCTGTCACGGCAGAGGCCGCGGGTTCGAGTCCCGTCGTCCCCGCCA